>DUZM01000028.1 GCA_013349485.1 Candidatus Hydrogenedentota bacterium
AACAGGATGCTCACGTTGCCGCCGTTGGCCAGCACATCGTAGTCCCCGCCAATGGTCTCGAGCGCGATGATGCGCACGTCGCCGTCCGTGTTGCGCACAAACACCGCGCCCTGCGGCGCATCGACCACGGTCTTACCGCCTATGCACGTGATGTCTGCGCTTTCATACAGGTTTCGGACGGTAACGGCGCCACGGGTCGCCGTCACCTTGGCCGGACCGGCGCAGTCCAGTACGTCGATGTCGCCTTTGTGGTTCGTTAGGTCGAGGACGCCTTTGCAGTGCTCGACGGCGACACGGCCTTCTTCCTGCTCGATGCGGATTGCGTCGCCCGTTTCACGCACGATCGTGAGGCCGTTGCGGGCTTCGATGCGGAGCGGGGACGTTCGCGGACACTGCACCTCGAGGTCTACGCGGTGTGCGATGCATCCAAACGCCTCGGGATCCTCGATCCCGCTTGTGCGAACGACGAATTGGTCCCCGGAAGGCGCCGCAGTTACCCCGAGCGCATCAAGGACTTCTTGCGCATTATCCGTCGATTCGACGCGAACCAGCCGCGTTTCCTTTATTTGGATTTCGTCCGAATCGATTCCGTGCACGATGAGATCGCCGCGCGTCGCGTTGATGACCACTTCTGTGCCCTCAGTCAACAACGCCGTGTGAGTCGACTCATCCTTAAACAGGTTGCCGCCGCCGTCTCTGGCGCGTTCCGCTCTGTCAAGGCCTTCCCGTCGAATGTAGACGGTGTCGAATGTTGCGTGTAATGAGATTTCCTGGGACGATTCGCCGCGCCCGCCGTTTGCCAGTTCCATTGCGCCTTGCTTGTCCCTATCGAGCGGGAAATCCGATTCGATGGCGCCGAACAGGGCGCTGGCGCGGATGTTGGGCGCGGCGGCGTCCGGCAAATAGACGTATATGGGACCCATCTCGTTCACAATGTCAACCGCGCTTTCCGGCGCCAGGTCGCGCAGTGCCACCGAGCCCATACGGTTGGTCACCGTCAACCGGCCCGCTACGCCATGAAGCTCGGTCTGGGTATCCCGGAGATCGAGCGTGCCCCCGCCGTGAACGTCATGCGCCGTCAACGGAAACGGGCCTTTGGCCCGGACCGCGAGGGGGCCGGCGACCCGCTGAATGTCCACCGAGCCGAATCGAGAGTCGATAGTGAGCGAACTGGCCAGATCGCGGACGATGATGTCTCCCAACGAGTTGCTGCATATGAGCGCCGTGTCCCGGGGGACGGTAAGGGCGTAGTCTACTTTTCTGTCGACCGTGCCCAACCCCCGCGTGTCGGGGTAGATCGTGCGAATCTCGACGCGTTCCTTTTGTTGGATCACGCGGACCTCGATGGCGCGGGATATCTCAGCGGCGATGTCCGCTGATTCGGCCGCCACCGAGATCGCTGCCGCAATCTGCACGACGCGGCTGTCCCACGTGTCTACGCGGATATCCCCATACTCGTTTGCCACCGAGACCGTCGCCGCCGCCGCAACCGGAAAGCTGTCTCTATATTCGCGGGGCACAGCTACCAGGCCTGCGAGCGCCGCGTCCTCTGGGTCGCCGAACGGCCCGAACGTGGGAGCAACCCATTTCTCGCTCTCCTGGCCGACGCGGTTGATGCCGCGCGCGACCTCGTCGATCACCGTCCCCAAACGATCCAGAATCCTCGTCTCCGCGCGCGCCCCGGCCGAGGTAATCAGCAGCGCAAAGCACAGGCCCGCGATGGTTGTTTTGTTCCGCTTGTTCATGTGAATCCCCGTGTATCGAACCGATGTGGCCCTGACAACGTCGGATTTCGGAGGAAGCAGTGCGGGGAGGATACCGTGGGCATCACAGGTCACGGCCGGTGTACAGACTTCTCAATGTTTGGGCCTGACGTTCGAGGTTTCCGTGGATCAGCAAGGCCGCCCGGCGACATCCCGGGTTCTGCTCCAACGCGGCCCGGACTTCTGCAATATCGTCGTTCAGCGCCTGAACCACGCGCAGGCGCTCGCGTTCCCATAGGGAATGGGGTTTCTTGGTTTGGCCATTGACGGCCGCAGCCAACGTTTGGATCTCGGCGGTAGTCTTTTGGATGGCCTCCGGGGACGGCATCGCCAACGCGACCCGCTGATAGGTCGCCGGCTTCGGGGAACGCGCATGGACGGTTGCGCTGCCGTCGTGCAATGCCGCGCCAAAACTAACGGCCATAGTGAGTAAAAGCCCCGCCGCGCAGGTCAATCCCTTGGCAAGCATGACAAATGATCGCCGACAGTTCCGTCGTCTCTCGACGGCTCGACGCGCGCCCCGCGCCGCGAGCATGATGTCTATGTTGGACGAGACCGAGGGTTCAAGGTCCGGCGCCGCCGCCGCAAAGGCGAGCGACCGATGCATCGCGTCGAGTTCTGCGGCGCATAAGTTGCACGCCCCCACATGAGCCGCCGTCTTTACGGAAACGGCCGCCCGGCCGTCTACAAGACGCTCCGCATAGTCGAACAGCTGATGTTTGGTGGGATGCCTCAGCATCTAGCGCCTCTCACACATATTCCCGAAACTGTTCCAACAACGGCCGCAACGCCCGTTCGGCGCGCACGACCCGCGACTTGGCCGTGCCCACGGGCGCCCCCGTTATCTCGGCAATCTCTTCGTAGGGCAGGTCTCGGAACCGCCGCAACACAAACGCTTCGCGTTGATGCTCCGGCAGGTATTGGAGCGCCTCGTTCACGGCTTCCGATATCTCGCCCCGCTCGAAATAGTCTAGAACGTCCGCTCGATCATCGCCAACGTGCTCGAGGGGGTCATGCTCGCGGTCGCGGTCTTTGCCGCGCCAACCCGACACTGTAAGCGTTCTCGGGCGCCGCTTGCGCCGCACCCATTCTTTTGACACGATCTTCGAGGCGATCGAGTAGAGATACGTTGTAAACTTGGCCACAGGACGGTACCGTTGTGCGCTCTTGACCAGCGCCAAGAAAACCTCTTGCGTAAGCTCCTCGGCGACGTGGCGGTTCTGAACCATCCGGTACGTGTAGTTCAGCACGCCCTTTTGGTGCCGCCGAACCAGTTCCGCGAACGCTTCTTCAGAACCTCGGCCATGCTCGAGCATGAGCGCTTCGTCGGAACGCTCGCGGAGCGGCAACCCCTCGGGCGCCACAACGCGTAGTTGAAGACCGCCCGCGGCCGTCGTTTTCGTCCCAAGCCCTTCCGCCATAATGTGTTGACCGTTCCCCGTATCGTTCAAGTAAAATCCTCTAGGTTTATGCCGTCGGCCGCCAAAAAGTTTCCTCGATGTCGCTTGTAGTATAGCACCCCGAGCGATTGTCGCCAAATGAAATAGCGCCGCCGCCCGCCGCATCGCGCGATGCGCCGGACGCGCGGTCTCACAGAGCGGCCCCGTTCACGGCGTCGGCGTGGCATTGTTCAAGCTGCCGGATAAGCATCTGGAGTTTGGACGCTTCCCCTTCGTCTTTGAATCGGACGTAGGTCTCGAGGAATTGGCTTTCGCAGGCCAGCATGGCATCGACAATATCGGGGTCAAAATGCGTTCCCCGCTCCTCGATAATAATGCCTTTGGACTTTTCGTGGGAAAACGCGCTCTTGTAGGGCCGTTTCGATGTCAATGCGTCGTACACATCGGCCAGCGCGACAATGCGCGCGGAGAGCGGGATGTCGTCGCCTTCGCGTCCGTCGGGATATCCGGCGCCGTCCCACCGTTCGTGATGGTAATAGGCTATGTCGCGTCCCATGCCCAGAAAACACGCCTCGCCGGCTTCCTCGTCGGCCGCGTACAACGTGTCGCCGCCGATGCGCGAGTGCAGTTTCATAATCTCCCACTCGTTCGGGCTCAGCTTGCCCGGCTTGAGTAGAATGCGGTCGGGGATTCCCACCTTCCCGATGTCGTGCAGCGGGCTCGAGTCGTACAACGCCGTTACATACTCGTCGTCGATAATGTGCTCATATTGAGGCGATTTCGCGAGCTGCCCGGCGAGTATGCGGGCGTAGGAGCGTATCCGTTCGAGGTGTTTGCCCGTTTCGTTGTCCCGGGATTCGGCGAGTTTGGCCAAGCTAAACACCGTAACCCGTTGTGTCCGAGCCAGTTGCTTGGTGCGTTCGGAAATGCGCTCCTCGAGCGAGCGCTGGTAGTGTATGATTTGATCGTGGCGACGCTTCGATCGCAGTGAGTTCTGAATGCGCGCGAACAGCAGCACGGAATCAAACGGCTTCAGCAGGAAATCGTCCGCGCCCGCCTTAACGGCCCGAATGTTGGCTTCCCGATCCGCGAGCCCTGTCACAACGATGACGGGGATGTGCCGCGTTCCGGGATCTTCTTTAAGTCTTCGGCATACTTCAAATCCGTCAAGCTTGGGCATGGCAAGGTCCAGGAGGATAATGTCAGGGGGAGACTCGTCGACGCACGCCAACGCTTCCTCGCCGTCGAACGCGGACACGATATCGTATCCGCGAGGACTCAGAAAGTCGCGGAGAATGTTCGTGTTCTCGACCAAATCGTCGACAACAAGTACCTTGGGGCGAGTTGTATCCTGCTTGCTCATGAACCGTTCTCTCAGACGCCCTCCCCGCGGCGTCAAGGCGCGAACCACGAGGCGCCTCGACCAAACGCTGGAGTCGCCCTCCCCGGCCCGCGTCCCGCCGCCGAAGCGGGTGCACGCGACAACGGTGTCGTTTGTGCGTTGTGCGCGTGCACCGCGCGGGACAATATGCGGATGATACCATAGCTTGGGTAAACGCGCAAGGAACGGGAACGCCGAATTTCCTGGAATTCCTTGACGAAATTAGGGATAGATCTGTAAATTGCCGTATTGTCGTATGTTGTACGTTGAAATGCTTGATTGCACGGGGGCAGCGGTTGAAAGGAACGCACGTATGAGAAACGCGGTCACGCCGCGAACATCAAGGCCATGGCTTCCCTTGGTTGTATTGGCAACGATCGCCAGCGCCCGGTGTGCAACCATAATCGAGGAGGAGACTGGAGCGATGCAAGGAGACCACGCATCGAGGACTTTCTATGTGGCCGCAGGGGGACATGACACATGGTCGGGGACGTTGGCCGCGCCGAATCGGGCCGGCGACGACGGCCCTTTCGCGTCGCTCGAGGGCGCCCGAGACGCCATCCGGCGCGCCAAGTCGGCAGGGGCGCTCGATGGGCCGGTGGACGTCTTGGTGCGCGGCGGAACGTATCGGCTGGGGGTACCGTTGGTTTTCGAGCCGGAAGACTCGGGTGCAGCCGGCGCGCCGGTGACCTATAGGGCGTATGCGGGCGAGGCGCCGATCATCAGCGGCGGGCGGCCAATCACGGGATGGAAGAATAACGGCGACCGCTGGTCTGTCCATTTGCCGGAGGTCGAGTCCGGGACATGGCAGTTCAGCGCGTTGTGGGTGAACGGGGAACGGCGCACCGTGGCGCGTATGCCCGACGAGGGCTACTTCTACACGCGCAACCCGTTGCCGCCGGCCTTGAATCCCGGTCGTGTCAAATATCCGGTGCAAACGTCCAAAGGGTTTTATTTCGCGCCCGGGGACATTCAGCGATGGGAGAACCTCGAGGGCGCCTTGGTCGTGGTGTATCACAGTTGGGAGACGTCGGCGCATCGCATCGCGGCGATCGACGACGAGGCGCATTACGTGACGTTTACCGGCGGGGCCTGTTGGAACTTCGAGGAGGGCGGGGCCTGCCAACGATATCACGTCGAGAACGTTTTCGAGGCGCTTGATCGCCCGGGCGAGTGGTATCTCGACCGCAAGACGGGCGTGCTGTATTATTGGCCGCTCGACGGGGAAGACCTGACGCGCGCGGAAGTCATCGCGCCGGTAGCGAAGCAGTTGGTGTTGCTCGAGGGTCGGCCTGCCGAGGGTGCGTTCGTCGAGCACTTGCGACTCGAGGGGTTGCGGTTCTACCACACCGAATACGGCATCGGCCCGGAAGGCAAGAGCGACGGACAGGCGGCGCATAGCGTTCCGGGCGCCATCCACGCCGAGGGCGCGCGGTTCTGCGCCGTCGAGCAGTGTGAAGTGGCCCACGTCGGGACTTACGGAATCCATTTTGAAACGGGATGCCAGGACAACCGGATCGTCCACTGCGAGCTCCGCGACCTCGGCGCGGGCGGCGTCCGCATCGGCGACGGCTGGGGCGGCGACCCCGCGGCGCCGACGGTCCGCAATCTGATCGATAACAACTTCATCCATGACGGCGGCCGCATATTCCGTTCCGGGGTTGGGATCTGGATCGGTCACGCATCGTACAATACCGTCTCGCACAACGAGATTTGCGACCTCTTTTACAGTGGTATGTCCGTCGGTTGGGTTTGGGGTTACGGCGTGAGTGCCGCGCACCACAACATCATCGAGTACAACCATATTCACCATATCGGCAAGGGCGTGTTGAGCGATATGGGCGGGATTTACACGCTCGGGGTGTCGCCCGGCACCATCGAGCGATACAACCTTATTCACGACGTCCATTGTTATTCGTACGGCGGTTGGGGACTTTACCCTGATGAGGGATCGAGCGATATCTTGTTCGAAAACAACGTCGTGTACAACACGTCGACCGGCGGGTATCACCAACACTACGGTAAGAACAACCGCGTCCGGAACAACATTTTCGCGTTCTCGCTGAACGACCAGCTTGTGTTGAGCCGCGTCGAAGACCATCTGTCAATGGTGTTCGAGCGGAACGTTGTGTTGACGGATAATGGGCGCGTGCTCGGAGGCGGCTGGGCGACGGCGCAGCACTGGACGGACGTGAACTGCTATTGGGACACATCGGGCGAACCGATGCGCTTCGCGGGCAGGCCCTTCGCGCAATGGCAGGCCGAGGGGCACGACCGACAGTCCATCATTGCGGATCCGTTGTTCGAGGACGCGGCGCATTTCGATTTCCGATTGAAACCCGACTCGCCAGCGCTGGCCCTCGGTTTCGAACCCATCGACACGAGCCGGATAGGCCTGTACGGGGAGAAAGATTGGGTCAACGCGCCCAAGAGGCTGTCGTGGGAGCCGGTGGCGATCCCGACGCCACCCGACCCGGATCCGATGTCCGTCAGCGACGATTTCGAGGCGACAGACGTCGGGGAACCGCCTGAGAAAGTGCAGATCTGGGGCCAGAGCGCCGAGTCGCACATCCGCGTGACGGATGAAAAGGCCGCATCGGGCAAGCACAGCGTGAAATTCACGGATGCGCGCCCCGCCCGCAGTCCCCATGAGCCCGAGATGGCCTACCGGGTCTCGCTGGGAACGGGCACGGCGGTCTGTAGCTACGATGTGTTGCTTCAACCCGGTTCGAGTCTGCGCAACGACCTGCGCGCGAGGAAAAACACCGACAGCATCGGGTCCAGCCTCGTGTTTAACGGCGCGGGCGAACTCATTGTCGCCGAGAAGACATTGCTCACCGTGCCGCACGGCGCGTGGATCCACGTCGCGATCCAGATTGGTCTCGGCGGAAACGCCACCGGCACGTATGCGCTGGCCGTGACGCTGCCCGACGGTGAAACCCGGCGGTTCGACGACCTGCCGTGCGTTCACAAGGATTTCGACTTCCTGCTCCGCGTCTTCTTCCTGTCGTACTCGAAAGGCGGCGCGTCGTTCCACCTCGACAACATCGCGATTGATACGGCAGAATGACGCCGCCCTCATGTCCGGGGGCGGGAGGCGGTACGCCTTCCGTGGGGTCCGGAGATGGTGGCTTGACGACTGCACGCGACGACTGAGCACAGTCCTCCTTCCCGCCCATCGCCTGCCCCTATTACGCCGGTGCTTCCGACCATGAGCCCCTAATATATATACGCGTCTTGTTGCACTCGGGAAAGGGCAAGGGGCCGCTCGTGGGGTTGGCAAACCCGGACCTCGGCTCAGGTCCTGCGGGTTGGTATGCTTGGGAAACAAGGGGTGTTTACTTGACCCAATAAATAGAAATAGCACTAATAATATCTATAACAGGTGTCTGTCCCTGAAATTCCCCCCTGAAATTCCCCTGAAATTCCCTTAACTTCAGTGCCGGAATTGTGAGTTTTCAAAGTCGTAACCCAATAACTCAAGATCCTTGCTGTAAAGGTCGGCCACTATGTCGATGGTTTCCGCGTCGTAGTAGTCCTTGTAGGCCGTTCTGTTGCTCGCGTTCAAGTGCTGCAAGGGCGCCTGTATCCCCAACCGTTGGGCAATGTAACGGAAATCATCCGGAAGCGTCTCGTAGCGAGCAACGTAGTCCAGAGGCACAACGCCGTCATCAAGAGAGATGAACGTATGCTGCGGCAGGAAATGGATGCCGTCTTTCAGTGCGCTTGGCACGAGCCAAGATCGGACGAAATGGCCAAAATCTTCGTACGGGCGGATCTTGGCCTGCATCTCGAGGTCGTGTTCGACCTGCCCGCCGCCGTCCATGATGTAGCGATACGCAGACACGAGCCTGTCCCAGGGATTTCGGACCACCGCAAACTTTAAATAGGACTCGAACTCGTCGGCGTCGAATATATCACGGTACGTTGCTACCGGAATATGTGAACCGCCCGCGTTGCCGAAGAGCGATTTCGCCAAGGCAAATCCGGCCGTGCGGGGGACATGGACAAAAATGCAGCGATACTCATCATAGGGCCTCAGGGTGCACACTTCTGGCTTGCCGTACATGGTAAACGCTCGGACCGACGTTCGCAGCTCCCTCAGGTCTTTAACATCGTCCACGATTCGACCTTTCTCGCTTCGCTGAAATCGTCATAGAAAACATCTGTGATGTGATTTTCCTGTCTTGACCGCCCCAACGATTTTGGTCACCGGTTTCGTGTGTAGCAACGCGTAACACGACGTCGAATGCATCCCGTGGTTGTGTTATTTCTATGTGTGAGGGAGCGTATCTCCAAACAGTTCCCTCAGTTTCGCAACTTCCCACTCGGCGATGAGACCGTAACAACGAGCGTTCGGGTGGATGTTGGTAAAGAACGCAGAGTCGGCGGCGAAAAGCTCGTCAAACGAATCGTCCGCGATGCTGGAGATTCCTTCGACGGGTACGCTGCGAAGGCGCAAGTCCCAGTTGCCCTTTTGCGTCTCTTCTTCCACCTTCGCGAAGATGTCTACGACCGCGTAGCCCTCGGATGCTGCCAGGTCGCGCAGCTTTTCGTAAAGGGGCGCCAAACGAGGGTTTCTGTCGAAGAGGTAGTGGCGTGGGTAATCGACCCACATGTCCGTTTCGATTACGATCGTAATACCGGTAAATGCCTCCTCAAGCTGGACGCAAAGCTGGCCGACGCTTTCGATTGTCTTTGGTATTCCCTCGTGTTTTCGGTCGGCTATGCCATAGCGCAGAAAGGCGATGTCGAGGTGTGGCAGAACCTGGCGCACGTTTTCGATAAAGCCCCGACAAAGAAACTGCGTGGCGGTCACGCCCGCTTCGCCGAAGTTCCGGATGACGAAGGGCTGGCCGGGAAAGGCTCGGCGAAGCCGAACGGCGAGATTGAACTGGGTCGGGCAGATCTCTCCGTTTCGCGTCAAACCGGCGCCTTCGATGCTACCCGACAGGGTGCATCCGCCCAGGTATGCAATGGTGCACGAAGTCTCGAACGGCGGCTCTGGGCCGAGGATCTCCCGAACCTCCAGAGTATAGGGGGTGAGAGGCCACTTCCGGCTAAAGCCCTGCCGTGGGTCGGGTTTGTCGTGCACGTTTTCCATCCCATTTACCCTCAGCAAGACAACTTCTGCATACGAAGTTTCTTCGTGCAATTTCTGTGGCTGGGCACACTTGCCCATCCATTAAGCCTCAGGGATATGCGCATATTGCATTGGCTTGCCAACGACTGGGCCGTTCCCAGGAATATCGGATTCCGTGTGCATAGGTTCTCGTTGAATCCTATGTTGGAGGCCCTTGGACGTCAGCGGCGGCGATCCGGTGCTGTTGGATCCTATCCAAAAAGGCCGTTCCTAAAAGAAGGGAAGCTTGGATATTCGCCACGTCTAACTTGTCTACCGTGTCAGTAGGCAGGTGCGGATGAGCACCCGGAGTCTTACGTTTACCGCCGCCGGGGAGGAAGATCGCCGGAATGCCTGCGTCCTGAAAAGCAGCAGCATCACTGGTGGAATCCAACTCTTCGGGTTGCGTGAAAATGCCCCTGCCTTCCGGCACGCAAACCGAGGCCAATGACTCCTCCGTGATCGCATTTATTTGCTCGCGGTGGGCTTCGCCGAGATGGGGCCATTCGTGGTCGACGCTGACGCCGCCGTCAACATTCACGTACAGAACGATTTTGTCAGCGTCTCCTGCACGTGCTTGCACATATGCCTGGCTACCGCGTCGATCCAATTCCTCGGCGGTGAACCAAATGAACCTCATCGACCGAAGAGGCGGGTGTTCCTTGAACCACCGCGCGAATTCGACGAGCCTCGCACACCCGCTTGCGTTGTCATTCGCGCCGACTGTGCCGGGGAAACTGTCCATGTGGGCGCCGACACAAATCACCTCATCCGGCCGTTGGGAGCCCCTTATCTCGGCCACGAGATTCCGAAGCGTCTTTGTACAATCCCTCGAAACCCAGCGGAATCGGCATGTTCTTCCAAGATTCGCGACAAGGAACTTCTCGAGGTGCGGGTCGATGTAAGCGGACGGCATGGGCCTACCCAATCCACCGACCGCCGCTAAATAATAAGCGACGAAGCCTTGTTCTGGCTGACACGCAAACAACTGGGCTGATGCCCCTGCCGTGCATGGATTCTTTCTGTCGAGCTCAGTTCGTACGGCAACGGATCCCTCGGCCGGGTGCGGCATGTCAGTCGGCTCTGTCAAAGGCCCCTCAACATCCGCATCTCTTGCAACTGGCGTCCATGGGCCGTCAAACACAGGATTGACTAACGGCCTAATAGGAAAACATTCCCCCTCGAGGGAAAAGTCGGCTTCAGCGAACTCAAGCCATGGCGAAGAGAACTCTTCAAACCACGCATCAACACCGAAAACGGCGAGCGCTTGCTTGACGACTCCGAAACCGCGTTCTTCGCCGTCAGTTCCCACGACTCTCGGAAAGTCGAGCCGTGTAACAAGGTCAACGACGAATTCAGGTCTCATGCCGCAATCCACTGGAGACCTCCTCCTGGTAAACTTCGCCTTTCAGGTACAAGTCGTCCATATTCGTGCTACTCATCTCAGAGTTCTTCTTCTTTTGCCAACACTTGGCCTGCAAGTCAGTGTAAGAACAGGGGATAAGGAGATGAAGGGGATATGGGGGATATCATGATACGCGGGAGAGGCCATCTCCCCATCTCCAGTATCTCCATATCCCCTTTTCTTACACTCTGTGTTTGCCGTTATGCCTGGCTGTGCCTATTTCTGTCCATTCGTGATTGGCCTTCTGCTTTCCGTATGTCGTATCTCGAGAGCGAGGCCGTCTACGATGACGGCCTCGTCTGCGTGGTTTGTCATTGTGATTGTGTTGTTGCCAGGTTTGAGCAAGCCGGGGGCCACGGAGAAGGCGTCTTGTATACCTTGGAGTTTCGCGCCGTTGAAGGTGACGTCAAGATCTTGGACGGGGCTGAGTTTCAACACGGCGGCGTCCGGCTCAGCATCGTCGGCTCGGATGGAGGCTGGTAGCCACAAGGGGAGTGTGCCGGTTTCACTCGGCGCGAGGTGGATAGGGAGCGGCACAGGGAGATCGATGTTGGGAATGCGGTGAATATTCTTGTTCAAGGGGAACAGCAAGCCTTTCCCTTTCATGAGGTTTGGGTCACGCAGTTGCGGCAACCACTCGAATGGCGGTTCGACATTCCCTTCACGCCAACACGGGAAATTAAACAGGTAAATGCCGTCGGCGCCGCTGTCGTATAGCCCGAGCGCTGCGGCGCGGATCGACGCCTCGGAATGCGCATTGCCGCTGTAGCCAAACTCGATCCCGGCGTAGATCGGCACGGCATGGCCGCCCATGGCCTCGCGCACTTCCTCGATGGGCATGAAGAAGTCGGTGGATAGAAACGGCGACACCGTCACAAAATCGACCAGGCCACGCCGCGTCCACTCGGCAACGTTTACGCCCAGGTGCCTGCAGCCCACGAGACTCGTGGGAATCCGGACGGCCACCAGGAACGGCCTACCGCGTTGCTCGGCGCGCGCGTCGGCCGCGGCGCGTGTCCGTGCGACGAGTTCGGTCAAGTCGCCGCGCTTCTCCCAGACTTCGCCGGGGATGCCGCTCAGGTGTCGGGGAAACCGCATGAAGTCCAATTCGATGCCGTCGATGTCGTACTTCTCGATAATCTCGCGCAACAGGGCAAGCGTATACTCTCGGACCGGTTCGAGCGAGAAATCCAGGCACTGCGCCATCCAGTCTTTCGGCTTCTCGCCGCGCTCGACGCGGTACTCGGGATGGGCGCGCCAGAAATCGCTGAGCTGTTCGAACGCGGGCGTATGGACATTGTGCACTTCGTTTATCCGGAACGTGACGAACGTCTCGAATCCGCGCTGCTTGACCCGCTCGAGAAACGCGCCGAACGGATCGACGCCCTCCTCGACCAATTTGCGGAACGCCGGCACAATAACCATTTCCTCGTGCCGACTTGGATACATCATTTTCTGATAGCCGTTCGGGCACAACAGGTACGTGGTAATTTCCTTCGGACACTCGTCCACGTGCGCGTGAATGAGTTCGAGGGTCAGATCCGCACGGAAAAACAGATTCGTCCCATCATTATTGAACAGAAAGCGTCTAGCGCCGCCGTCCGGACTCGGCCTTCTTGCCATCTCATCGGCTCTGCACAAGCTCGACAAAGCGAACAGGCACCCCGCGCACGAGAGCGTTATCAGCAAGTGTACATTCATTGTGTTTCTCCCATCGCCACGGAGCTTTTTCGACGCAAGCATAGCCCACTCCGGAAACCGAGACAACTAACGGCCAAGCCCGTAATCGCCGGGTAAGTCGACGCCAAGCGTACCCTCAATAGTCGGTGCAGGTGTTTGGTGAATGCCCTTAGGCACCGGCGCGGTGATCGCGAAGAACCAGGGACACGTCTCGCTCCCCCGCCTGAGGTCCGCCGCAGGCGGACTCGCTTGCGTCAGTCCCCGCTTTTCGCTCATGCTTACCCGGCGATTAGGGCAAGCCGCCTATGTCATTCCCAACTTGATTGGGAATCTTATTTGGTGTCTGCGGCAACGGCTAGGCCAGGAGATTCCCGCGTCCGAATGACACGTGGCGCAGGCGCCTTCTGCTTCCTTCACACAATGCCGACAAAGAAAAATTCGGCGCAATCAGCGCCGGCTCGCACTGAAATGCTTCATCCGTGGGGAAAATGCGCCGGGGATAATAATCGCCCGGCTTGTTTGACTTGTCGCGTGGCGCGCGATATCATCGGTTGGTTGAGTTTACTACCAAGGATTGAGACCATGCTCCAATACGTGACGAGAATTCAACACACCGGTTGGTGGTGGCGCGGTTCCTAGGGCAGCCGCCGACACGATAGCTTTGCATATCGGCCGCGGTTGCCTTCGGGAGGCCGCGGCACTTCTTTTATACAGCCGCGGCAAACAGGTGCCGCGGTTTTCTTATTTCGCGGCGTTTCAACACACACATGAGAAGGAGACTGGACGATGGGCGACAGAAAGCAGAAGCCCGTCTTGCTCAGCGGGATACAGCCGTCTGGGAACCTGATGGTTGGCAACTACTTCGGGGCGATCAAAAACTGGGTTACGTTACAGGGGCAATACGACTGTCTCTTTCCGCTTGTGGATCTGCATGCAATCACGGTTCGGCAGAATCCCGCAGAGCTTCGCGCGCGCTGCTACGATTTCCTGGCGCTCTACATCGCCTGCGGAATCGATCCCGACCAGAATACCGTATTCGTGCAGTCCCACGTCCCCGCCCACGCACAGCTCGCTTGGATTCTGAACTGCTTCACGTACATGGGTGAATTGAACCGGATGCACCAGTTCAAAGAAAAGGCCTCGCGTTCCGAGCAGAATATCAGCGCCGGCCTCTTCGACTACCCGGTTCTCATGGCCGCCGATATTCTGCTTTACGACACAAAGCTTGTCCCAGTTGGCGACGATCAAAAGCAGCATCTTGAACTGACGCGCGACCTCGCAAGCCGGTTCAATGCACGCTACGGCGACGTCTTCACGATCCCGGAGCCTTTCGTGCCCGATGTCGGCGGACGGATCATGAGCCTCCAGGAGCCGCTCAAGAAGATGTCCAAGTCCGATACGGACCCGAACAACTACATCGCGCTATTGGACGATGCCGACACGGTTCGGCGGAAGATCAAGCGCGCCGTTACGGATTCCGGCTGCTCGGCCGCCTACGACGAGTCGCGTCCCGGGATCGCAAACCTAGTCGTTATCCTCTCATGCGTCACGGGGGAGTCTTACGGGGCGATAGAAGAACGCTTTGCCGGAAAAGGCTATAGGCGGTTCAAACAAGAACTTGCTGATGCCGTGACAGCGTTTCTCAAGCCGCTTCAGAAGCGGTATCGCGCGATCCGTGGTGATGAGAAGGCTATGGAGACGATGCTGAGACACGGCGCGGAGCAAGCACGTGACCGCGCACGCCCTATGCTTGAGAACATTCACAATGTCTTGGGTTTCATCCCCGAAATCTAAACCTAGCAGAACACCCATGTAAACACCAGTGTGCTGAGCGTGAAGTTCATTTACAGAGTCACCAGCGGCGATGCGCTCCCGTCATTGCGAGGAGCGAGTCCTCGAGCGACGCGGCAATCTCCTTCGATTCTCGATACGACTCTTTGCGTGTTCCTAAGGAGATTGCTTCGTCGAAGACTCCTCGCAATGACGCGTGGGGACACCTACCGCCGACATAAGCTCCAAAAGGAAACGCGGGCGATCTTCTAAAGAGATTTCGCATTCCGGACACTAGGAGTGCGAACTCGATAATCCGTCCAAACGCCGCCGATTGACGCCGCCATTTGTCGCAAGCCGGACGCAGGCCGCATACGCCGGTTTTGCCGCGATTGCGCCATCGAGCGTGAGTTCGAGGGCGTGCTGGACGCCTATTGAGGTAGCCCTGCGGTGTAAGTATGCGCCCTGGGAATTTTCGGTGTGGCGTTTCACGTTCAATCAACGTACACTGTGATGGTTGAAACCCACAGGCGGCCGAGTGTAGGCGCCGCAACCGGGGGTCGAGCACAAGGAAGATGTCTCCTTCTGATGACAAGCAACGCAAGCCAATGACGGCATTCACCCGCTGGGCCGCTGCACGACTGATCAAGGACCACGACCAGGTTGACAGCCTCGGGGTGCGTTCGCGGTATGGGGCACTCGAGGGCTGGACCAGCATCGTGGTCAACACGCTCTTGTTTGGCGTCAAGATCAGCGTGGGATTACTCATCAACAGCATTGCGTTGATCGCCGACGCGGTCCACACAATCGCCGACACGGCAACGTCGATCGTAGTGATAGTCGGATTCAGAGTGGCCAGAAAACCCTCGGATAGAGAGCATCCATTCGGCCACGGCAGAATGGAATCGATTGCGGCGCTTGTCGTCGCGCTTCTTCTCTTCGAGGCGTCCTTCGAATTGCTGAGAAGCTCCGTTCGCAGCACGCTTGAGCCGTCATCGGCCACGGCCTCGATAGGCGTGATTGTGTTGATAATTGGGACTATCGCCATCAAAGAACTGTTGGCGCGGTTTGCCTACGCGCTGGGCGACATCATAGACTCGCAGGCGCTCCGTGCCGATGCCCTCCATCATCGGAGCGACGTTGTCGCCACGGCACTGGCCGTCGTGGCCCTGAAGGTAGCCGGTTCGGCTTCAATCGGGTAGACGGCATCATGGGTATCCTGGTCTCCTTGATCATCGCGTATTCTGCTTACCGGATCGCCAAGGAGGCGGTGGCGCCCTTGTTGGGCGAGGCGCCGTCCCGGGAGACGCTGAAACGAATTGAGCACTTGGCAAAATCCCACACCGGGGTGTTGGGCGTCCATGACATCATTTTCCATCAGTATGGCCGCACGAACATCGTGTCGTTTCACATCGAGGTGTCCGATGGCCGATCTGCGTTTGACTTGCACGCCCTTGCCGAATCCGTCGAGGAATCCGTCGCGCGAGAGTTCCCAGGGACCGCCATTGCCCACGTAGACCCGCTTAACACCAAACATCCCAGGTACGGCGAAATCGAACGGGCCGTAACCGAGATCACGGCACAAGACCAGCGAGTGCATTCTTACCATGACCTTCGGATTGTCGGGTGCCAAGCCGAGCGGTGCAACGTCGTGTTCGACATTGTGTTGACACAGGAGGCGAGCGAACAGGAGATTTACGATGTTGCGCGCTCGATTCAGGAGCAGTTCAAGAAGCGGTTCCCTGAGATGAGAACCATTATCAAAGCGGAGCCCAGGTTCGCGTACAGCCCATAAGCGGAGGGCAGGGAGCCAACGAGACGGGTGTGAAGGCCGGGGGGACAGCAATGCCTACTCGAAGTAGCCCATTGCTTTCAACCGCTCCTCGGCGTCTTGCGGGTCAATCACATGGGTGGACCTCAGACCTGCCGTCCGGTTGCGAGCACCAGCACAATACTCTCGAAACGCCCGCAGCAAGTCGGCGCGAACCTTCGCGTCGAAAACTATCTGCCCGGCTTCTCCTTTGTCCGTCAAGGGCATCTCGGTATCAACGAGTCGCTCTCTGTCATTATCGAAATCTAGGACGAGTTTGTGATGGCCGTGCCTCACACTGGCCTTTTCGCCATAGTAGAGTTGGTAGTCTGCAAAAAGGTAGCGTTGCTCAGCGTTCCGGCGCCTCGCGACGGGGATCAGCGATTGGCCGTTCATGAGTTTCGCCTGTGATTCGAGGTCCAGTAGGTCGAGAACGGTCGGGACAAGGTCGATAAGCGAGACCGGGGTGTCAATTTCGTCCGGAGCAATATTAAGAAATGCGGGAAACTTGATCAGTAGAGGAACATGCAGGAGGATTTCTTGCATGGTGCCGCCGTGGCCACGAAGAACGTACCAATCCGGGTCGGGTTCACATATATGTTCACCGTGGTCCGCAAAGAAAACGATCAGGCTGTTCTCGATGCCCATAGTCTCCCGCCACCTGTCCAACAGTTGGCCGATGAACTGGTCGGTAGCCCTGACGGCGGCGGCATAGACGCTCGAGTTTGGGTCTCGCGTTCCGCTCAGGGCTTCCTGACGCCCTGCGTCCACATACCACGCCCCCCACTCGTGTGCGTCCATATAATGGACAAGAAGAAACAGCGGCGTTGCACTCCCCAACGCGTCCAAGACCTCAAAGGCGGCCCGATTGGTATGGTCGCCCGGCTTTGTTCCTATGTCGTAGATGATATCCGCTTCATCCACCAGCAACCCCGAGATGATATAGAACCCGTTCGCAGTAACCACGGCCGTCCTATAGCCAACGTCGCGCAGATACTCGGGCAGAGAGACGAGCCGCTCGGGATAGGCGTCCAGGATGTAATACTTCGGGCCGATATTGGTTTTAAACTCGCCCGGTTCGGCTTCTCGACCTTTCAATTGCGTGGGCCCGCTTTCTGCCATGCGGCCCGTAAGGTGATACCGGGGCGAAAGTCCTGTCAGGACGGACGTCATTGAAGGGAGCGTCCAGCTTGCGTTGGTGTACGCATGGGTGAACAGCGTCCCGCCGCTCTTCAGGCCCTGCAGTCGAGGCATAAGTTGCTCGTCCTGGCCAAAGGCATAGTCATACCGGTGCGCGTCCGAGCAGATGAAAAGGATATGGGGCGTCTGCTGCTCGGGACTCGGCTTCCGATGAAGGCTCAGGGTCCCTATAGCGGCGGGCGGGCTCGGCTCTACGTCGCAGCGCAAACGCCACCGGACCGATACGTCCCGGCCTTGATACGGGGATAGGTCAACACGAACCGGGTTGACAAGCGGGTCGAGCTTCCCGGCCTCTACCCGGGCTTGCGACTGTGTAAAGAACGGCCGGGAC
>DUZM01000029.1 GCA_013349485.1 Candidatus Hydrogenedentota bacterium
AGGCCGTGTACGTGCCCGCGGACGACCTGACGGATCCGGCCCCGGCGACGACGTTCGCCCACCTTGACGCGACCACCGTCTTGTCGCGTCAGATTGTCGAGTTGGGCATTTACCCGGCCGTGGATCCGCTCGATTCAACCAGCCGCATCCTCGACCCCCGGATCGTCGGCGAAGACCACTACCGCGTGGCGCGAGGCGTTCAGGAAGTGCTGCAGCGGTATAAGGATCTGCAGGACATCATCGCCATACTCGGCATGGATGAGCTATCCGAGGAGGACAAACTGACCGTCCACCGGGCCCGGAAAATCCAACGGTTCCTGTCGCAACCGAACTTTGTCGCGGAGCAGTTTACGGGGATGCCGGGGAAATATGTTTCCGTCGCGGACACCATACGGAGCTTTTCGCAGATCCTGGCGGGCGAGCACGACGATCTGCCCGAGGGCGCGTTTTTGTATTGCGGCGCGATCGACGACGTTATCGAGAAGGCCGGAAAGATGAAAGGCGAGTAGGCGTGGCCCACGACGTCTTACAGCTTGTGATCTGCGCACCGGAACGCAGTCCAATCGAAAGCGCCGCAGAGTCCGTCATTCTGCCGGGCGCTGAGGGCGTGTTCACGGTGCTTCCCGGCCACACGCCGCTGCTCGCGTCGTTGACGAGCGGGGTGCTCGTCGCGCGGGCATCCGACGGCGAAAAGACGTTTTATGCCATACACGGCGGATTCGCCGAGGTGATCGAGAACCGCGTCGTTGTGCTGGCCGACACCGTGGAGTCTGCCGAAGACATTGACCCCGCACGCGCGGAAGCGGCTCGGGAACGCGCGGCGGCCCGGCTCAAGCAGCCGGGCGAAGACATGAGCCTTCTGCGGGCGGAGATGGCATTGCGGCGCGCGCTTACGCGCCTGAGCGCCCATTCGCACGAGGGCTATTGAGTCGACCCGGCCAAATCACAGGCAATCTACTCCAGTAACGCATCTACCTGGAACTACTGCGTTGCGCTCGGCCGGCCCGCTCGACGTTCAGCATAGTACGCCTACGCGGGCCTCGGTCGCGCGCCTTGTATCTGCAGCTGTCTGCGTCGCTTCGCTCAGGATGACGGCAAGGCCAACAGACAAATCTGCCCGTCATTGCGAGGAGGCGCAAGCCGACGCGGCAATCACTTATCGGCGAGTGACTTCCGCTGAAGTGATTGCCGCGTCGCTCCCCGCCTAAGGCGGGTCGCTCCTCGCAATGACGCGAAAAGATAGCTGCCGTCGATGAAGTCCTTGCCGAGGGTGAAGGGATCACCTCCGGAGAAGGGTTTAGAAAAAGACGCACGACTCTGCAAAGGTATCTCGCACTCGGCACACTAGGCTTTGGTTTGCGAAATGAAAGCGCCACAACGTAGGTCATGGCGCACTCAATGGAGGTGGAACTATGGGGGACGGAACGCTGGCCGCGTGGCGCTGGGATTAGGCGCCCCAACGATTCCATCCAACTATGCAGTTGCCGTTGACGTCCGTGTCGTTGGCGCCTCGACCTCCCTGTCTCGGCCTCACGCTACCCTTATCGGCTCGTGTTCGGGAGAACTTTAGCGCGGCGCCCCTTTCGCCGAGGCCATCCATTGGGTATACTGTGGTCCACGATCGGGGAAATCATGAGACTATCGGAAAGACACGAGCGTCGCATTGCCACGTTTCTGCGCGAAATCGGGGATCAGTTGACGGATCTGTCGCCGGACACGCGGACCCGCAACCTGAGCAACTTGAGAGGGCGGATCATGAAGGCCCTCAAGAAGCTTCCCGATGCGCCGACGGATCAGGACATTGACGCGGTGCTTCATGACTGCGCCCTGGAAACGATTCGCGGCAAACGCGCGGACGTCAAACCGGCCAAGTCACGGGGCGGCATCGCCCTGGCCGCCGATAACCGCTGGTGGCTTGGGGTGTGCGGCGGACTTGCAGAGCGTTTCGACGTGCCCGTGGGCGGCGTCCGGGCCGCCTTTGTCGTTCTCGGGTTGCTGACATGGCCGATTGCCTTGTCCGCGTACGCGCTTCTGTTTTTCGTAATGTATTTTACGGGGACCCACGAGGAATCTGTTCGGGTTCGCTGGTTGCGCCTGGTGACGTTTATCCTGGGCGCGGTCGCGGCGACCCTTGCTTTCCACTTTGGCACGAAGTTGGTTTTCGCAGGCGGGTCTTGGCTCAGCATTCGGTTTCTCGAGCAAGACTTGGCCGCACTCGGGAGATGGGACTGGCTGGAGCGATGGGATGGGACGCTGCTTCGGTGGGTGCTTGTCTTCGTGTGTCCGATTGCCGTTCTGAGCGGGCTTCCCATGGCGAACGCATGGGACAAAACGGCGAAGAAAGTGCTCCAGGCCTTCCTTGCACTCTACGCGCTCGTTCTCTCATTCGGAATCGCGTGCGCTGTCGTCGGCATCATCTTATACGTCGTAGAGAAATTCGCGGGCTTCTCTTTTCTGCGCTAGAAGGACAGCCAAACCCCAGCCGTCGTCATGCCGGCTGCATGTTGCACTTTGACGCGGCAGAGAATTGTGTCTCGCAATGGTTGAAAATTCTCGTGATTGGAGTACGCTAAGAGTGTCAGCTTGTTCGCTACGGTGGGTTCACGTATCAAGAACCGCCTCAAAGGAGGAACCGCATTGAAGACGTATATTTTCCCCATTGTCATGGAGTCTGCTGAGAGCGCTTGGCACATTTATGTACCGGAGCTGGAGGAGAAGGGTGCTGTAACTTGGGGAAAAACCAAAGAGGACGCGCTTCGATACATTCAAGAGGTCGTGCAACTAGTGGTGGAAGAAATGCTGCAGGACGGTGAGGCACTGCCTCCGAGCGTGACGGTTTCTGAGCAGCCGGCCGTCGCGATCAACATATGACTATCGATTATTCGCGACTCCGAACGTTAAGCGCACGTCAACTGGCCGCCGCGCTTCAGGCCGATGGCTTCGAACTTCGTCGCCAGCGAGGAAGTCACCGCCACTGCCGTCATGCCGAGGGCCGACGAGCGACTCTCTCGTTTCACCATGCCTCCGACACTTTCCCTCCCCCTACGTTACGCAGCATCATTGAACGTCAAGCCAAGCGGAGCGAAGACGATTTTGGGCGTCTCGGCTTACTCAGCGTGAAATGACCAAACGGGAATGCGCGCTCGCCGATTCGATCACGTTTGGAGGGGCAGGACGACGCGGACGCCTTCTCGCGCGGCCTTGTAGATGGCGAGGATAATCTCGAGGCTTTTGCGGCCTTCGCGCCCATCGGGGTTCGGGGCGGCCCCGCCCTCGAGCACTTCGAGGACGTGCCGGTAGTACGCAAGATGGCCCGAACCATAGACGCTATCGGGGGAGTAGTTGGCGTCACTTACGTGGTCGTCGGTTGCGCTCGAGTCGGCAAGTTCCCAACGCTCAAAGACATTGAGGGCGGGGCCCGCGAGGCGCGCGGAGCCTGTACTGCCGAGGAGCGTAATCGAGCCCTCGAGGTCGCCGCCGCAAGTAAGCATCGTCACATTGACGCTCGCCATGGCGCCGTTCTGGAAGCGCAGCACTGCGGCCCCGGTGTCCTCGGCCTCGATGTGGCGCTCGAGGGTGCCGGTGAAGGCCATGACGCTCTCGACGGGGCCGATCAACCAGTACAGCAGGTCGACATAGTGCGAGGCCTGGTTCATGAATGCGCCGCCGTCGAATTCCCACGTGCCGCGCCAATCGGCCTGGTCGTAGTAGGCTTGGTCGCGGAACCAGAACACGTTGGCCTGCGCCAAGTTGATTCGTCCGAAGCGGCCGTTTTCGACGGCGCGTTTGAGCAACTGCACCGTGGGATTGAGTCGGTTCTGTTTGACGGTAAACAGATGAACGCGGTGTCGGTCGCAGGCGTCGATAAGCGCATCGGCAGATTCGAGCGTACAGCCGAGGGGCTTTTCGGAGACGACGTGGATGCCTCGTTCGGCGGCCTCGATGCCCATCTCGGGGTGAAGCCCCGAGGGGGTCGCCACGGTTACGACGTCGGGCCGTTCCATGTCGAGCATGCGTCGGTAGTCCGTGTAGGGCGGTGCGCCTGTCCGCTGGGCGGCGTCGGCGGCTTTCTGTTCCACAATGTCGCATACGGCCACGAGTTCGAGTTTGTCGTGCAGGTGGTGCAATGCGGCGAAATGGGTGCCCGAGACCCGGCCGCAACCGATGTGGGCAATCCTGATCTTATCCATGGGTTCTGTTGGCGAGCCTTTCCAGTTCCGATGTACAGCGGAGCAACGTTCGGGGCACGTGGAAACAGCCTTTCCACTTGCCGCCTTTCAATTCCAGAAACGGCGTTCCTCGCCGATCAAGGTAGCCGAACCACTCGCCGTACGCGGGGTCCGGGAAATGTGACCAGGTGTAGTCATGGACGCGCTCGAACCATTTCCAGCATTCGGTGCGGCCGGTGAGCGCGTAGGCCATGCATAACGCGACCAGCGACTCGCCGTGCGGCCACCAGAGTTTGCGGTCCCACTCGAGTTGTTCGGGCGGGCGGCCGGCTGAATCCATGAAATAGTAGATGCCGCCCCACTTCGTATCCCAGCCGAACTCGAGGGTGTTCAGCGCCGCGTCGACGGCGCGATCGATAAGGGCGTGGTCGTTTCGTCGCGCGGCCAGATCCATCATGAACCACATGGCCTCGATGCCATGGCCGGGATTGATCAGTCGTCCCGCCATGCTGTCGATGTGCGCGCCGTCCGGCGCAACGTGCTCGAAGAGCAGCAGGCGCTCCTCGTCCAAGAAAAGGCCCATCACGTCTTTCACACACTGATCCACAATCGTCTTCAACGTTTCCGCGTCGATGAGTCCTTCCATTTCGACGCAGAGGTTGGCAAGTATCATGGGATGCGCCAGCGCCCGCATCGGCCGGGCGCCGGGCACGGTCTTCGTATACCGACCTTTCGGGTTATTTTGGCGACGAAGTACGTTTGCGAACGCTTCGGACGCGATGCGTTTCGCCTCGTCGTCGTTCGCGGCCAGTCCATACTGGCTGAAGGCCATTGCGGCGAAACAGTCCGAAAATACGCTATACGGTTGGATTAAGGGCCGGCCTTGTCGATCGAGCGCGAAATACCAATCCCCGTTGCGGTCTCGGCCGTGTCTTTTTAGGAAGTCCGCGCCGCTTCGCGCGATCTCGAGCCAGCGCGAACGCTGCTCGATGCGGTTATGGAGCATCGAGAACAGCCACACTTGGCGCGCCTGAAGCCACACGAACTTGTCCGTGTCAAAAATGCGGCCTTCGCGGTCGAGGCACGTGAAGTAGCCGCCGCACTGGTCGTCTATCGAATGTTCTTCCCAAAAGGGAAGGACGTCCTCAAACAAGGCCGTTCTGTATTGTGCCGCGAGTCGGCGGAAACGCGACGCCATCTGCGCCCCTCGTCGTTACGGCATCGTACGCCGTTTTTCGTGAGACAAGAGGGTATAATCGCGGCCTCACGTTTGTCAAAGGGACGCCTGTCGCGACAAGGGACGCCTGTCGCGACAAGGGACGCCTGTCGCGACAAGGGACGCCTGTCGCGTAATCACCGGGCAAGTCGGCGTCAAGCGTGCCGTGCGTAGTCGGTGCAGGAGTTTGCTGAGTGTGCTTAGGCAGCGATGCCGTAATCGCGAAGAAGCGGGCAACACGTTTGCGCACGCTGGCCTGCGGCGGTAGCACCCGCCTGAGACGGTGGCGCCCGCTTGCGGCGGGGCCCTCGCTTAAGGCGGGGGGCGCTTGGGGCGGTTGGCAAGGGCGCGGGCGCTGTGTTACACTGCGCGAAAGGGAGATGCTGTCGCAAGTGCCTGTGTCAGGCTTTCGCCTTGGCCATCGAGGCGCGCTACGGGCCGGGCATACGGGTTTGCGGCGCGCCATGGGGAGAAGAGTGTATGGAAAACATTATGGCGCAAGTGGTTCAGCATTTTCAGGAGCACTACAGAATTTACATTGTGGTTCTGGTCTGCGGCCTTCCACCGATCATTATTTTCCGGAGGTACTCCGTGCCGCTGTTGACGTATTCGATTGAAAGCGCGGTTTATGTGGCCATTCTGCACGGCGTGATCGGCTTTGTGGTCTTCCTTGCGCGACGGTTCAAACTCGCCTCTTCCATGGACTTGAACAAAGTGGACCCTGAATGGGGCACGCCGATGCTGCGGTTTTGGGCCTTCGAGCAATACAATCCGCGCTGGATCGCCGGTTTTGAACTCGTGCTGGCCGCAGTAATTGTCTTTTTGGTGTTTCGCTACCGTCCAATGCAAACGCAGAAGCACAAAGCCCGAAAAGCCCCCCCGAAGAAGAAGACCGGTGTCGGCAGCGGCACCATGGTCGGAAGACGTTAAACACACATCGGTGCGCCCCTCTGCCTACCGGAAAACCACCCGTAAAGGACGCGAACGGACTATCTGTGTGCCCGCCTTACTCTGGCCATGCTCTTCCTACTGGCAAAAATCATGAGGCCGGCGGCTACGCCCATGACAAGCACGTCGCCGGACGCCGGGGCGGGCGCGGCAGGGACCGCGTGGTCGGGTTTCCAGAGGCCCAACTGCACGGTAGCGCCGTGGCGCACGACGAATCCAAGATAGGTCGTTCGGCCTATCTCGAGTTCGAGATAGCTGTCGGGCACGAGCCAACCCACAACGTCCTCGGCGGGATACCATCCCGCGTCGGCGCCGCCGGAATGGTAGTAGTAGAGCGCGAGAGCGGATGGGTCTTGGCCGGGGGGCACGGGCAACCAGACCCGTTGCGGCACGGCAAAAACCTGTTCAGGGCTGAGCCTATATTGCGGCCCCAGCCCTACAGCCAATGGCGGCGTTGTTGCGCCGTCGGTGGCAAGCACTTTGACGAGGTCGTTGGCTTCGCCGGCTGCGGTGGACAGGTCGCCCTCGTCGAAGTCGCTGTACGACGGTTGCCAAAGGACGTGGGCGGATTCATCGCTCCGAAGGCTATAGGTTTCTTCGCTTTCGATAACGAAGATGTGGGTGATGGGGCCGACGATTTGTCCGGCGCGCGTCGCCGCGCCGGCCGTCATGGTCACCGTGAACCCAGGCGTCCACAAACTGGCGGGGGTGTACACAGCCCAGCCATCGTGTTCGGGGTCTTCGTCGACGGGGATCCATTGGACGGTGCGCGGATCGGCGGGCGCGCCATTGATCTCGACCCAAACGCTCTCGGGATCGATGTCGTCTTCGCTGCGAAGCCGAACGGCAAGGACGGCGTCGCTGCCTATAGCCGGTTCTTCCCCGTCCGCCGACGGGGCGGGCAACACCCGCTCCCATACACGAGCTCGGGCGGCCGCCCCTTGCTCGACGAGGCCGATGCAGTACCCCATAGCGGTGTCGCTAAAATCGCTCTCGGCGCACCCGTTGACGGCTTTCACCCAGTAATAGTATTTGTTGTACTGGTTGGTTATGCGGCACCCGGGGCCTGCGCTTCTGGGACCCTCGACGTCCCAGTCGTTGTAAGTCGTGGTTTGGATAGTGGCCACGCGTTGGGCATCGTCGACGTTGGTTGTGCGACTCCGGTATAGCTCATATTCGACGGCGCTGTCGACCTCGCTCCATGCGACCTCGATGCGCCAGCGTTCGGAAGTCGTTGCCGTAACGTTCCCGGGGGCTTCCGGCGGGCAGGAGACGGCGAAGTAATCGTCGCTGCTGTCGTGCACAGCGGGATTGGCGACGTCGGCAATTTGTATCTGGTAGTCGGCGCCGGGGTCGGTATCGGCGGGGACGGTCCACTGGTGCGCGCCGGTGTTGTCCACGGCGACGGCAATGGTCTGGGCAACGTTGCCGCCTTTGGTGAGGATAATTGACACCGAATTGATGGCCTTCCCGGCGTCGGTCGCAATCCAGGTGATGGTTTCGGCGGCGCCCCGGCTGAGCCGTTCGCCACCGTTGGGGTAAGTGAGTTCGAGGGGATCGCGGCCGCGCTGCACCAATGTGACGTCCGCCGGGCTGCCGTCGGCGCCTTCTGCTTCGACCCGCATCACCGCCATGCGGCCTTCTGTTGCGGCGTTCTTGACAAAGCCGAGTCGAATCGTGCCTTCGTCTACACCCGCCGCGCCCGAATCGATGGTGGCCCACTCGTGGCCTTCCGTGAGGGTGGCCGCCCACTGTAGGGCGCCGTTGCCGGCGTTCGACACGGTAAACTCCGCGCTCTGGGCCGAGGCGTCGACTGTTTGTTCGGACGGGAAGACCGTGAGCAGCGGCGTGGCGTTCCCAGCCTGAATCACACTGGCTTGGGCTGGGCTGCCCAAAAGGGCCGGGGCCTCGATCCGGAGCAGGCCGGTGCGCGCGCTGGCCCCCTCGTGCTCGGCACAGGTCACGACGATCGTGCCCGGCCCCATACCGCCGACGCCACTTGCGATGGTAAGCCAGTCGACGCCGGAGCTGACCTGGGCGCTCCACGTCGCGGCAGGGTCGCCAATGGTGCTGACCTGGAACTCGACGGCGCCGCCGGCGGATGCGACGGTCCGTTCAAGAGGGGTCACGGCAAGGGTGGCGGGCGCCGACTGGGTGATGGTGACGTAGCCCGGGCTTTCGAGGGCGTTGGGTGCAATTACTTGGACTTGGCCCGCGCGTGGAATCCCGCTTATGTTCGGGGCGTACGCTATGGTGAGCGTGCCGCTTTGCGCGCCGGCGGCGCCATCGGTGATTGTGAGCCACTCGAGGCCGGCAATGACGCGCGCCGTCCACTCCATGACGCCGTTTCCGACGTTTTCTATCGGGACGTCGATTATGCCGCTGGCAGCATTTACCAAGGCCTCCGTGAGGGCCAGGCTCAAGATCGGGGTGGTGTCGCCGGCTTGGGTGACAATTATGGCAGCCGGGCTTCCGGGCACATCGCCAGCGTCGACGAGGATGGTTTCGGTGCGCGGGTCACCTTGGGTGTTCTGCTGGCATTCAACGGCTATGGTGCCGTCGT
Source organism: Candidatus Hydrogenedentota bacterium (assembly GCA_013349485.1). Lineage (GTDB taxonomy): Bacteria > Hydrogenedentota > Hydrogenedentia > Hydrogenedentales > SLHB01 > DUZN01. The sequence goes on from DUZM01000029.1 coordinate 8,897, forward strand.
TGAGCCCGCTTGCGCCGCTGGCGATGCTGAGCCAAGTCGCCCCGCCCAGCACGGAAGCCGTCCATGCCATATCCGCGTTGCCGTTGTTCGAAACGGACAAGGACGCACTGCCGGCGCTCGCGGGCATGGTGAGAGTCTTGGGGGCCACGGAAAGGTATGGCAAGGGCTCGCCCGCGATTACAACCGCGCCGTCAGCGGATGTATGCGGCATAGACGTTTCGCCGTCCAACGCGGCCAAGCCCGAGGCAAGAATAGCGGCTTCGGCTTCGACGGCGTCGGCCCCGTCCAACCCGACTTCGGCGGGGTCGGCGGAAACTTGCACCGCCAGCGACAATACGATGCCAGCTTCAGCATCCACGGAATCCGTGATCGTATAGGCGACGACCGTGTGCAGATTGCCCGCCTCATCCTCGATGCGGTGGTAGTCGATGAGGAAGTTCTCGGTAAGCAGTTCGCCGGGATCGACGGAGAGCAACGACAGGCCTTGTGGCAACGAGAACTTGACGTTTACGCCGATGAAGGGTTCCGTGGCGCCGTCGATGCGCAAATCGAGTTGGGCCGTTTCGCCAAGGGCCGTGCTGAGCGCCTCGAACGACAGTTCGGGTTCCGCCGGAGCCAGCGAGGCTGCTGCGATGCCTGCCGCCGCCGCGAAGCCGATGGCGAAGCGCTTTAGGCGCATCGCGTTCGCTTTGTTTTTCGCCGTCTCAGTTGCCTTGCTCATGGCTGCCCCGTACATCAGTATTTGATGATGTAATTGACGACGGCGGACGGCTGCACGTTGTTGTGCGCCGTACTGCTGCCGGTGTTTTCAGACCATCGCGGCGTGTTGCCGCTCGAGTTATTGGCGACCGCGCCGTTGGTGTTCGATGCCGATTGGTTCGAGCCATTCCAGTGTTTGTCTAGATAGGTGTGCGAGTGTGTGGGCAGCTCCCCGACGGCCAAGGCGTGTTTTTCTGCCCCTCTTCGCACGCCCACGCCGTGCGTGGCGTTTGCTCCTGCCAAGGTCCTGCCGCCGAAGTTGGGCACGTCAAAGTTCCCGCCGCTCTCACCCCAGATGCACACGCCCGCATCGCATATGGCCGCGTACAACGCGGGGTAGGCGCTTTTTGAATAGGACGCGCCGTCGCAGGCCAACCAACCGTAAGGAACCGACCCCCCGGCAAACGACATCACGGTTCCGGGCGGCACGCCGTGCACGGCGTTGGCGGCGTTCTGAGCGCTGAAGGCGTGCGGCGTCGCCACGAAACGCTGCCGGACCTTGACGGTGTTGTCCGCGCCTAGTTTGAACTCGATATAGACGCGGTCGCCGCGGAATGCATCCGCAAGAGTTCCGTGCGGCACGCCGTCGATGGGCGTGCCGTTTCCGAGAATGACGTTGAACCGTCCGTTGGCCACCTGGACGTCCTCGAGCCCCTCGCCCCAGAGTAAGTGGCCTTCCGAATCCCTCGGGTGATCATACAGCCGAAACTCGATGTCGTAGGTTCCCGTTACATCCGTCGAGCCGTTGGCCAAATAAACCAATCCTTGGTAGTTGATCAGATCGGGCACCGGATTTGGCGCTGCCCAGGACCCTTGCGTGAGAAAGACAATGAGAAGAACCCCGACCAACGCTTTTGCCGGATGCCTGAATCGCCCGTTCTCTCGAGATCGCGTCATTTTATCTTTCTGCCCCATGTGTCGTCTGCGGCGCGGCGCCTGTCGTCTGTTAGTATTTGATGATGAATTGGACATAGGTCGTAGGCTGCATATTGTTGTGGGCTTGATTAAGCCCCGTGGTTCCGGTGGTTCGTGACGTGTCGGTATGGGAGTATTCATCGGCGGCGTTCCACCCGCCAACGGCGTTCGAGGTGCTCTGGTGGCCGTAGAGGTCGAGGTATCGGTGCGTGTGGGGCGGGATTTCCGCCACGGTGAGGACGTGCGCCTCCTCGCCAGTTGCGAGCGCGCCTATCGGATGCGGGAGCATCTTTGCCTGGGCGCCGTGCGTCGTCACAATGTTTTCAGCGCCGGGGCCGTACCCGACGGCCAACCGGCCTCGGAAATCGGGCACTTTGAACGTCGCGCCGCTTCCTCCCCACACGTAGCCTATGGCTGCGTGCAGGGCCGTGTAGTCCACAGTGGCATACGAGGCGCCGTCGCACAGCAGCCAGCCGAGCGGGGCGGTCTTGCCAGCGAACATGAGCACCGTACCGGGGGGCGCGCCGTGCGTCGCTGTAGTCACGCTGGTCGCGGTCAGTGCATATGGCACGGAAGTGATATGCTGTCGCTGGGTCATCTCGTCGTCCAAGCCCACCTTAATCCCCAACCAGAGGGGCGCGGACTCGAATACGGCTGCCAACGGCTCGTGGGGTACGCCCGAGATTTCTTCGCCGACGCCGAGATACACGTTAAACACGCTGTTGAATAGCTGAACGTCGACATGGCGTTCGCCCCATACTGCGTTCTCGACGGGATCGGATTCGTTTTCATAGAGGCGGAATTCGATGTCTTGAGCGCCCACGACAGGGGTGGTCCCCTCGCCGGCGTGATACAGCGTGCCCTGGAAACTCACCTGATCGGGCACGGGGACCGTCTCCGCCAGTAAGGCGCCGGGCAACGTAACGCAGATGAGCAACACCGAGAGGAACAGCGTGCGTCCGGCAATGGCGTACGGGCGCCGATGTCGGTGGCGTGCAGACCCGAGTGCGCGATAGCCGCTGTGTGTGCGCCCTGGATTCAATGTTCTTTTGGGCTCCATTTTTCCGTTCCCAGCTAATACTTGATGATGAAGCGAATCACCACCGAGGGCTGCATGTTATTGTGTTCGGCCGCCTCGTCATTCTCGGGATCGGCATCGGTGTTGATGCCTCCCGTGGGATCCGTATAGCGGTAATGATCCCACTTGAAGCTGTCCTGCATTGCGTGACTGCCTGTGTCGCCGGTGTCTTGCGTGCCGCTCCAGTGATAGTCGTCGTAATAATGGGCGTGTGCCGCCATCTCGGCTAGGGTCAGTTGATGCGTCTCCTCGCCCAACAAGTCGCCGAGTGTGTGGGCCGTAAGCCCCGCCGTGGCGGGAACCATCCCGGCGCTGTTTGCGTCGGCGCCTTGGCCGGCAGCCATGGCGCCGATCAAGGTGCGGCCGCCGAGCTTCGGCACATTGAAATCGTCGCCGCTCTCGCCCCACACACACGTGTCGCCGACGCACAGCGCCGCATACAGCTCCGGATATGCGTTCTTCGCATACGCATCGCCGTCGCAGGGCAGCCAACCCACGGGGGCGTCCGAGCCGGCCCAAGCGGCGATTGTTCCCGGGGGCACGCCGTGCACGGCCGTCATGGCCGTGTTTGCCGTGAACGCGTAGGGCGCCGAGACAAGCTGTTGCCGTTCGGCCCGTTCGGCCTCGCCTGGTACAGTCACGCCGAGCCAATAAGCGGTTTGGATAAACACGGAATTTAAGGCCGCGTGCGGCGGGCCGCCGCTGATAGGGCTGCCCGTGCCAAGTTCCACGTTGTACACGCCGTCTACAAGCGGCACATTCGTGTGCAATTCGCCCCAAGCGGCGTTCACATCGCCCTTGTTTACGTATAGCCGAAATTCGATGTTCTTTGGGCCGCTCTCGGGCGATACCCCGTCGGCTTGAAGGAGCGTGCCCTGGTAATTCACGGTGGTGGGGACAGGGTCGATCTGCCCGCTAGCGACATTGGCCAAGAGGATGATGCCCAGCGCGGTCGCTGTTATGCCTTTTGCGTGCATTCGGTTCCTCTCCTCAATTCTACGGCGTCACCGGCGCCTGTGGCGCCGCGTTATCCTCATAACGTTGGGAAGTCGGGACGGTCCTTGCTCATATGGTAAAAGAAAATCTCAATGTCATCGATGTCGGCAATCTGAACCAATTGTTCGCCGCCTTCTTTTATGAATATCTTAAGGACCCAACTGTCGCATGCAACGCTTCGCTCCTGGAACACGTCGATGCGCGAGACGGTGTCGGGCATCTCGAGTCGGGGCTCGCTCGTGAGACTCAACGCGACTTCGGTGGTCTGCTCGTCGTTGGAACGCCAGGCCGCCGGCACCGGCGGATCGGCCTGCGGCAGGCCGCTGTCGTAGAACCAGAACTTCGTGGACCAGCGGCTGAACTCATCTTCGATCACGTTGGGTCGCGTTGGATCGGGCATGTAGCCGACGCGGGCGTTTCGGACGTAACTGCCGCCGGAATACGTCAGGGCGCCTACCAGCCGCGTCCGGTCGGAGTTTTCAAAATCGCCGAGCAGATTGATCTTCATCCAAACGATCTTGTCGAGGTACTGGCCCCGAGAGAGAACGGTCTGGAGGTCGTTGGGATCGCGGCGAGGGCCTCGGAAGAACGTTTCGCCGTTGTCCCTAAACGTGCTGAATGGCAACGTAATAATGCCGGTGCTCGGGCTGTAGGCTTCATCGAGTTTGGCATGGAACACTTCGGCCGACGTCGCGGCGTACCCGGTTAGGGGATGGGCGAACACGCGCAACTCGGTTTCGCCATCGGTGTCGTACTGTGGCGTAAGCCCCATGAAATCCTTCTTGAACGAGAACCAGTCGAACCGGTCATCGGCGCGGGAACTCCCTTGCAGCAGCCCGTCGAAATCTTTGACGGCGGCCATGAGGTCGATCAGGTCTTTTGCGGTGCGGGAACGGAATACCGACGCCATGGACCAATCGCCCGCGGCGTTGCTATGAACGAACGGCGTGTTCCACTTGTATTCGAGTGCGCGAATTGTGAAGAACACCCAACGCTGGGCGACCTTGAACGACGCCTCGGCCTCGAGCATGGCGCGGCGCATGCGGAGCCGGTGCACCGGATTGGCGAATGAGCGTCCGAGGAGTGCGCGGTTGTTCTCGCGCATGAGACTTTCGCGGTAGTGCCATTCATCGTTCAGGGCCTGTCGCCTCCCGACTTCTTGGGCGAGCGCGAGCATGAGTTCCGCGGACTGGACGCCGATGACGGCTGCTTGACCGTGGAGATTCGCGATTAGGGCTTGGCTGTTGGCCTCGAGGATTTTGTCTTCGAGCTGGCGGATCACCTGGTTCTCTTGCGCAGCCAGCCGCACTTTTTCGCCTTCGAGGAAGCCTTTGGCGATTTCCGCCGCGGCCTGGATGAACCCGTTTGCGACCTTTGCCGCGGAGCCGCCCGAAACGGCCTTGTCTACGCCGAACGCCTCGGCGATATTGTCGGCCAGTACTTGGGCGGCGTTGATCGCGCCGATTTCCTCCTCGATGGTAGCCAGTTTGTCGCCGTATTGCACGTATACGTCGGCGATTTGTGCGTTGATTTGCGTTTCCTGAGATCGTCGCCACAGTTCGGTGTTGATCTCGTTATAGATTTGCTGCAGTTCGGCGCCGTTTTGCCGCAACTGCTCTTGGGCGCGTTCGATGCTGCGCGCCTGCTGCCACATCTCGCTGCCATAGTTTTGGCTCGGATGATAGTATCGGTCGGGATCGTTTGGGTGGTCCACGTCGTTGCCTGGATCGACGCCGATGACGTCGAACATCCACTTCCGATGCTCGAGGTTTTGGGTACGGAGTTCCTCGCGTAGCTCGTCCTGCGTATTCGTGTACGTGCCATACTCGGCCCGGGCCGTTTGATACTTGTCATAGGCGTAGCCGAGCGGAGAAGCGAGGACGGCCGTGTCGTTCTCGCCGTCGTACATATACGTGAACAATTTGTCGAACGAGTCGAAAAGGTCCCCGGGTTGGCCTGGGAACCGTTGTACCAGGAACAGAAAGTCTTTCTGGAACCCGAGCACGTTGGCGTTGCCGTTGATGAAATCGCGGGTCGTGTTGAGTTGCTCGACGGCCTGCTGCCAGCCGAAGTACGTGGCAATAAGGTCGGAACTCGGGTCGATCAGGTCGCGCCAGTCCGGAATTAGGTCGCCGATATCGCTCAGCGCGGCGCTGTGGCGCGTTAGGGTCTCGGCGATGAGGCCGTTGGCTTGCTGGAGATCGCCTGACAAGGACCGCAACGCGAGCCGTTTGGCGAGTTCCTTCCTTACCTGGGCCTCGTCGCGCATCACCTCGAAGAGCAGCGCAAGGTCTTTGAAACCCGCCGTGAGCACCGCCGCGCCCGACGTGCCGCGCTGAATGACCTCGACGATGATGCGATTCTGTCCGGCTATGGCGTCGGGGGACTCGATTTCAATTTGGCCGGTTCGGCCGTTCGTGCGCGGATTCTGGTCGTAGGCGAATAGTACTTCGCCTTCGTTCTGGCCGGCGGGCTCCGAATAGATGGTGAGCCAGTCCTGCCCTTCGATCACCCGGGCCGTCCACGAAATATTTCCCGAACCCGCTGGCGCGACGGCGAACCCTTTGCCGGCGGGGCCGGACGTGGCCATGCCGGCCGTGGCCGGGACGATCCGCGTGGTCGGATTCACGGTGAGGGCGGTGTCGCTGGCGCCGTCTTGTTTGACGATGACCGTTCGGGTGGAGGGCGTCGTATCAGTGCTGGCGATCGTAACAACGCCTTCTCGGGCCTCGGCGCCGGCGTTCTGCGCAACGGCAAGTTCGACCAGGCCGCTGGCGGGGTCAACGGACGCAATGGTCAACCAGGAACCGCCCTGGGTGAGCGCCGCCGTCCACGTGAAGAGCGGGCTGTTTTTGACGACAAAGTTCCGCTCGACGGCTTCTTTGGCCGTGTAGATGGTCTCCGGGTAAACGGTGAGGAGGATCTCGCTGGCCGTTTTCGCGATCGCGGACTTGTTCTGCGGTGGATTATCCTCGATATAGACGTCGATGTATACGGGGAGCGTTTCGGGGTCGTCGCCGACAATCTTGACCTGAACGGGGTCCTGGGCCAGAGAATAGGATGCGTTGATCCGCAGTTCGAGGATGCCGTAGTTTACGCCCGAGGCCGTGCTGCCGTAATCGCTCTCGAAAGGTCCTTGAAGCTCGACCCAATCGATATTCGTCGAGCCCTGAGGCGCGATAATGGATGCGGACCAGTTGAGGGCGCCGATGCCGGCGTTGCGAATCAGGACCTCGCGCTCGACGTACGGTGCCTGACTCGGGCGTCTTTCCTCGGCGATCTCGCTGACGGAGGCGAAGATAATGGGCTTCGGGTTGCCGGCCTGGACAATGACGACCTCGTAAACGATGCCGTTGTCTCTCCCGCTTCCCGTGTCCTCGACGGTGACCTTTCCTACACGCAACAGCGGCGAGTAGTTCTTGGCGATGTATACGGTAACGTCCCTGTCGCCGCCTACCGGAACGCTGCCGGTCAGGGCTTGGATCTCCTCCTCGTCGGCGTTTTTGAGGGAGAGCATGGCCGAGGTGTTTCCGAGGGGATCGGTCGGATTCTTGAGGGATGCTTTCCAATCAAGCTGCCCGGCGCCGATGTTCGTGATGGTAAAGCTGATTTCCGCCTCATCCGCCCCGTTCGGCGCGCCTGTATAGTCCACGTTGTGCCCCGTCGGCGCGACGTAGAGGACCGAGTAGTCGACCGTTTCCTCGAGGTCGACCGCTTGCGGGGACTCGTTGACGAATTCGTGTGTTTCCTCGTCGAACTCGAGGAAAGTTGCCGCGTATACGGATCGGTACGGGACCTCTTTTAGGAACAGGTAGTAGCCAAAGGGCATGTTGCCGCTGAATTCGGGATCGAACTCGGAAATGTCCACGCCCAAATTGTCGAACAGCAACTCTTTGTATGGATCCAGCACGCCGGCAAGCGCTTCGGTGGCGACGGTAAATGCGGCGATCTCTTTATTGATGGGCCCGCCGAAGGGCTCTTGTTGGGAGACTTCCGTGGAGAAATTGATTTGGTACGCGCGTACGACCTGATCCTTGGCCGTGATCTGTCGGCCCAATGTGCGGTAATAGTAAATGTCCAGCCAAAGGTTTCGCAGGTCTTTGTTGAAAGGCTCGAACCGCAGCGCGTTCACGACGTCGTCGGCGACACGCAAGGCCCGTTCCTCATCGGATTCTTCGCCGTCGTACGGGTCGATTATGGCGTCATACGGGATGGGATTCTCGAGTCGCATCTGGAGGCCGTCGACGACGCCGGTCGTGCCGATGCCGAAGAAACTGTGAATATACCGGAAGGCCGCGTCGTTTCTCTCGGGCTCGTCTTGGATATAGAACAGTTGCCTGCGCGCGTCGTCGAGTGTATCTTCAAGGTGGGTGGGCGATGCCTTATAGCGGGCAAGCGGCTGGCCAAACGACGAGGTCCTGAGGATGTATCGCGGCTGATTGCGCTCGGGGTCGGGGGCGGCGCTCCTGTCGCCGATGTGCCCGCCGAACGCGGCTGCGCCGTTGGGCGGCGCGGCGCCGCCGTTTCCCAAGGCGTTGGGCGTGGGGGCCTGGTTTGAGAATACCGGGCGAATGTTGGCAACGGGCTCGGCCTCGATCACGTCGGTGTCCGTAGCGGTATTGTCCTCCGGATTAATGTCTGAAAATCCGGCGGGGACGGCGACAGTGGCCGTATTGATGAGTACGCCTTCCGCGTCCGAAGCCAATGTGGCTACGAGCGTATAAATTACCATATCTCCGGAAGGGATATCGGCCGTGTCGACCAGGTCGCCGGACCCCGAGCCGGCGGTGGCCGCGCCGGTTGCCACGCTTGTCCACGTAGCGTCAAGGAGCGCGGCAGGAAGAATGTCCTCGACCTCGGCGCCCACCAGGTCCGCAGGCCCCACGTTTGCGACGGTAATGACGTATCGAACTTGTTGGCCGGGGTAAAGCTGGGTTTCGTCGTCGTCTTTGCTGATGACGAGGTCGGCGGGCGTTTGCGCCGACGCAAGGGGCGCAACGAAAGCG
>DUZM01000030.1 GCA_013349485.1 Candidatus Hydrogenedentota bacterium
CCGACAAACGCGATATCCCGAAGCACAGATGGACCCCCAATATGGATTGAGTAACGGTTGGAGCCTACTCAATCTCTGGATCATGGCCAGCTCGACGATGCACTTTGTACCGATGGTTACCAGCTGCACGCTCGCCACTCGACTGAATGGAAGGGAAGAACAGAATGCCTGTTATGCACAGCCTCTATCGTGAGTCCGGTAAAGTTAGGATCGACGCGGGTATCTGCAAGGAATGCGGTTCGTGCGCCAGGATATGCCCCGCTGAGGTGCTGAAAGCCCACAATGGAAAGGTCCAGGTTTGCAGTGACAGCCCCTTCGGCTGCATCGCTTGCGGACATTGCATGATGGTTTGTCCGGAAGGGGCGATTACAGTGACAGGCCGTGGCATTTCGCCGGAGGACCTCCTGCCGCTGCCTGCTGCGGAGAAAAAGGCGGGACCGGAACAACTCGCTGCTCTAATGCAGTCCCGCCGGAGCGTTCGCCGATTCAGCGATAAGGAAGTGGCCTCGGAGCTACTGGAGTGCATCGTTGAAATGGCTACAACGGCTCCCATGGGTATACCGCCCTGGGATATAGGCTGTGTGATGATTCGTGGGCGAGAGGAAGTGCAGCGGCTTGCCGCCGAAGTAGTCAAAGGCTACGAGGGATTCCTCAAGATGTTCCGGCCCTGGTTGCTCAGCTTGATGCGTCCCTTTGTCGGCAAAGCGAGGTACGTCATGTTCCTCCACTTCTTGCGGCCCCTTGCGGAGACTTACGTGCGTGGCCACCGCGAAGGACGCGACCACGTCTTTTATGAAGCGCCCGCGCTCCTCATCTTCCACCATTCGCCATATGCGGACATATCCGATGCCATGATTGCCTGCACCTATGCCATGTTGGCGGCGGAATCGCTTGGCCTGGGGAGCACCATAATCGGCGGCGCGCCGCCCATTATCCAACGAAACAGGGCGCTGTGCCAAAGACTGGGCGTGCCTGCCGACAGTACGCCGTCCGCGTGTCTGATCCTTGGACATCCAGCCACGCATTTTCGACGCACTATTCGGCGCCGGTTCACATGTGCGGACGCCGTGGATCGATTAGACGCATAAGGAAGGGAGCCAATGAGTTCCGCCGTTCTTATCATTCTGATCCATCAATTCATCTTCCAGGGCATGTTTTTCACGAAGAATATCCTGCTGAGTCGCAGGCTGGGAACTCCTATCAGGGGCAGAAATCGGGAAGCGAATTTGTCAATAGCGTTCTTCGGTTGCTTCATCGCCTTGTCCGTACTCCTGGGTTCCTTCGACGCGCCAATCGGAACGATCGAATTGACGTCGAGAAATGTGGCCGCGACTATCGCCCTAGCGCTGCTTGTCGTGAATCTTCTTGTGGGCGCGGCGGCGCTAATCGGTTTGAGAGATTCGTGGCGCGTGGGTGTTCTGGAGAATCAGCGGACAGACTTGATTGAAACGGGCATCTATCGTTTCTCACGAAATCCCTACTTTCTCGCCTATCTGGTGATGTTCGCTGGTTACACCGTCCTTTTGCAGAGCGTAGTCCTCCTTCTTCTCTCAATCCTTGGATTCGCTATGATTCATGCGATGGTTCTAAAGGAGGAAAGGCATCTCACGGCACAGCACGGGGACAGGTATCGCCAGTACCTCGAAAGAACACCCAGATATATCATTAATTTGAGAAGTCACCACGGACGCGGCCAATGATTGTTCTCTTGCCGTTCAACCGGGAACGCGTCTAGTTCAATGTCCGCCGCACGTCAAGCAATTGCTCGTGCGGTTGACAATCAACGTGGTATAGTAAGCACAGGAAAAGTGAGCCGGAACGCCGGCGGATGGGACTTGACATGGGCGCGTTTCGCGATAGGATAGGGTCGGACGGTTGCTGCCTCCGTGGCGAGAGCCGTAGCGCCTAGGAAAACGTTGAGGAGTATAGACAATGATAAGCGACAAGATCGTGTGTCTGCGCGTGAAACGGGGGTTCTACGAGGAAAAGCCTTGGGCCTATGTGGGCAAAGTCCGCCAGTTCTCGGAGAATTGGGTAGCCATCGACGCGCGCGGCATCTACGTGTTCCGAACCCAGACGATGTCGATTGAGGTTGACCAAGAGGTCCGAGGTTTCGTCATTCCCAGAGAGAGCATTGCGAGCATCCGTGTTCTTCCGGATGATTTCGATCGGAAATCCATCCAGGTCGACCTCGCCGATTCGAAACTCCGTATGTTGGTCAAAGGGGCGCCCGACTGCTTCATCGGGGACGTGGCGGCCGGCGGAGCGTGACCGCAGCCGGAGTGGCTGCGACGGCACAGGGCGCGGCCCGAGTGTCCCATCCCCGGTAGGAGCATTCAAGAGGGGGCCGCAATCATTTTCTATCGAGCCGTTTAGCAACGCGCCATGCGGTAATGAACGCGCTCCGCCTTGCCGATAGACGGCGCGACGTGCAAAAAAAAGCCGAGGGCTGATCGCTCAAGGCTGACAGCGCCACACATTGAACTTCCCCAGTGCACAAAGTACACTTTCTCGCTATGCAGAATATCCCCGACAGACACTTCCTGCCGCGTCTGCGGCGCAGGTACCCGATGCGATACGACACCGTGGCGATGCTTTTCTACTTGTTGGTCGTGTACGTCTGGGGGCTGCGGATTCACCCGCTCGGCCGCGATTACGCCGTGCTGGCGGAGCGCGGCTCCGGATTGCCGTTCCCGGCAAGGGTGTTGTTCTCCGCCGAGATGCGGTTTTTCGAGGCGAACCCGCTCGGATATCACTTGGTGAACCTGGCACTTCTCTACGGCTGCATGCTCCTGCTCTATCACATCGTGTGCCGGGTAGTGGCCGGCCCCAAATGGCTCGGGCTTCTCGCGGCCGTGTTGTTCATGGCGAACCCCGTGCACAGCGAATCCATGCTCAACCTCGGCGGCATCGTCGACCTCGTCCCGTGTATTTTGGCCTTGGCCGCGTTCCTCGGGTACGTCGTCTATGCCGCCGATCCGAGTTTACTGAAGGCAATTGCCGCGCTGGCCCTCTTCGCGCTGGCCGCATTGCCACACCCCGACAATCTTGCCCTGGTCGCGGCGTTGGCGCTCTACGAGGCCGTGGCAGTCAAGCGCGAAAACCGACGATTCGTCCGCTTGGCGCCATTCTTGGCGTTGGGCGTTGTGGGAAGCGCGATCCATTGGCAAACGTTGGCGACGCAAGGGCTCAGCCCGGCCCGTAAATTCGCCCCGCTGTATTTCATCTTCTATCCCGTTGGTTTTCTGCCGGAAACCGCGCGGCGGTTTGTCGAGCATCCGTCGTTAGGGTGGGTGTCCGCCGGGGTAATCGCGGTTTTATTGGCGTTGGTTTTCCGAAAGGCGCGTCATCCTGCCGTTCCATTCGGTTTTCTCGCCATGGCGGCGGTTCGCCTTTCACAGGGGACACGCGCCGTCGACCCCGTCCATCTCGTCGGCGGCGGACAGCTTCTCTTGGCTAACGCCTTCTTTTGCCTCGCCCTGTGCGCGGTGTTCTTCCGGATGATGGCGCACCCGAAGTGGCCTCGCATCGTCATCGGCGGCACCACGTTGCTGGGCGCGGTTCTTCTTGGCCTGCAAATCCGCTCCGTATGCGCGTGGCGTCACGCGGGCTCACAGGTCCGCACGTTCCAAGCCGAGGCCGCGCTGGCCGCTGCAACCGAATCGCCGGGCGAGACGCTAGGCCTCATCCCCAATTATCAATATTATGTCGGCGCGCCCATGTGCTTGTCCGAGTCCATCGCCTATGATACGCCCTTTGGCAAAGCGCTGCCCGCGACTTCCCTCCTGCCGCTGCACTACGACAAGCCGGGGCGTGTCGAGGTCGCTATCGAGGCATGGGGGCCGAGGACGGGACGGGTGGTTGTCAAAGGCAAGACGCCGCTCGAGCTGGCGCCTTGGCCCTATCGGCTTTCACGGCCGCACAACGTACACGAAGCCGCCCACGTCCGACTCAAAGTGGTCAAGGCGGACGCCGATTCTTACGTAATCGAGGTGACAGCGAAACGCGACGTACTCCCGCGCAAGTTGGTTTCGGCGCCTACGCCATCCTTTGCATCGGGCCAGTAAGAAATGGGGCGGAGAAAGCCCCCTGGGACTGGCGAGGTCCGCTGCGCCGGCCCTACCTGGGAGGAACTTGGGAGAATTCTCGAAACAGGGCCCTTCGCGCCTGCTCGAGCATCTTAAGGCGTGTAACGGATCGCAATTCGACGCCAAGCGATTTCGACAAGGGCTGAAGAAGATCAAGCGCCCGTTCGTCTTTGACCAGCACGGAGGCCGGCAGAAGCCCGGAACGCTCGACGGCCTGCAACAAGCCCGCTTGGAACGCCGAGCTGAAATCCCAGGGCGAAGTGAGATCCATCCCAAGGATCATGCCAGAACGCTGATCGACAAACATAAGCGCCATGGGATAGTAGGGACTCGCGGCTTCGTCTTCCTCGTCTTCCACTGCCATGGGGCTATGGAAGAAATGCGCCTCGATAGTGCCGTTCCCTGGAAACATGCCTCGCTTAAGACGTTCCAGCTTTAATTCATCCGGGGGCGGAACGGCAAGTGTTTCGTCGCTCCTTTCAGGAATCAACCATTGATCCTCCCACGCGATGCCTTCATTCGCGTTTCGGGGAACCGTCACGAGCAGGCGTCCTGCGAGGCCCTTGTCCTTCGGGATAAGCAGGTCTTCATCGTCTCTCTTGCGCTCCGATATGCGTATGACTTGCTGCAATGCAATCTTTAGAAATCGCGCCTCCTGCGTTGTAATGGGTCTTGGGAAGCGCGCTCGCTCCAACTTTCTGAACATCGGCCACGCAGCGCGACCTCGGAACTTCAAACCCAGCCGGCGTATGATGGCAATGTCAGACTTTGTAAGCTCCGTTCTGTCCTCGAACGAGGCCAAGAGGCACTCTTGCTGGACAAAAGCATCGAATGCTTCCTCGAGATTGTCCGATAGGGCGCCATCAAACAGCCGTTCCAAGCTCGTCAACCCGCGCGGGCCAAGGTACACCCCCAAAGCAAGCCGTTCGCCCAGATTGCCCATGATCGAGCAATAGCCGATTTCGCCCGACTCGGGATCCTGCACGCCGAATATGTCGGAATCCAACATCCAATCCCAACACGCGGCTTTCTTGAAGGCGATTGCGCTATCGAACAGGCCTTTCCATTCTTCGATCGAGGGAGACGTATCGTTCATAGAGCAAGCATTTCCTATCGATTGCCCCGCCTTGGCGCGCCGCCACCGGCCACGCCGTAGTAAGTTGTCGAGCCCCTTGCCGCGCCGAATGTACCTGAGCGTGGCTGCTTGATTCAAACCCGCCGCGTCGGACTCGAGGTCCGCCGCAGGCGGACTCGCTTGCGTCAGCCCTTGGCCCTTTTCCCGGCGACTGCGATGACACGGTGACTGCAATGATTCGCATTCTTCACAGAAATGGCGTATTATTCTGGGTCCTTTCCCTGAAATGTCGTGCGCGACACAGATGACGACAAATGCGGAGGAGGGATGCTGATGGAGAAGATCAAGCGTGCCATTGTGAGCTGCTATGACAAGCGGGGTGTGGTCGAGTTTGCCCAAGTATTGCGGGAATTCGACGTCGAGATTGTCAGCACCGCGAACACCCGCCAGGCGCTGCTGGACGGCGTCGTCGAGGCCATGCCCATAGCCGATTTTACCGGTGTGCCCGAGATGCTGGACGGTCGCGTCAAATCGCTGCATCCCAAGATCCATGCGGGGCTTTTGGCTATCCGCGACAAGAAGCTCCATGTCGAGCAGATGCAAGCCCATGAGTTCAAATGGATTGACATGGTCGTGGTCAATCTGCATCCCGTCGTCGAGCTTATGAGACAACCCCGGATAACGCCCGAGGAAGTCGTCGAGCAGATCGACATCGGCGGGACTGCCCTGGTCCGATCGGCCGCGAAGAACTTCCGGTACGTGGCGATCGTGGTAAACCCCGATCGATACAAGGCCGTGATTCACGAGATGCGCGCACATGACGGCGGGCTGTCCTACGCGACCCGATACCGGCTCGCGCAAGAGGCTTTCGCATCCATTGCGCAATATGACAAAACGATCGCAGACTACCTTAGCAGCACCCAACCGTCGGAGGAGTAAGCCGTGAACGTCTTGCTAGTCGGCAGCGGGGGACGCGAACACGCCCTCGCCTGGAAGATTGCCCAAAGCCCATTGCTGGACAAGCTATACTGCGCGCCCGGCAATCCGGGCATGGCCGCGCTCGCCGAGTGCGCGGACATTGCCGCGACCGAGTTCCACAAACTGATCGCGTTCGCGAAGGATCGCGCCGTCGAACTCACGGTTGTCGGTCCCGAGGACCCGCTCGCCAAGGGCATTGCGGATTGTTTTGCGGAAGCGGGACTCGTGGTCTTTGGCCCAAAGGCGGCCGCGGCCCAGCTCGAGGCCAGCAAAGCCTTCGCGAAGCAGATGATGGTGCGCTACGGTATTCCAACGGGGGCCTACGAGGAATTCACCGACGCCGACGCAGCCATGGCGTACGTAAGGGCAAAAGGCGCGCCGATTGTCATCAAGGCGGACGGCCTGGCCGCCGGGAAAGGCGTTACGGTGGCCCACGACGTGGATACGGCCCTCGACGCCATTCGGGTTGCTATGCTCGATAAGGCGTTCGGCGACGCCGGCGGCAAGGTGGTCGTCGAGGAGTGTTTGATAGGCGAAGAAGCCTCGATTCTTGCGTTTACGGACGGTGCAACCGTGCTGCCCATGGCGCCGAGCCAGGACCACAAACCGATCTTTGACGGCGATCGAGGCCCGAATACCGGCGGCATGGGCGCCTATTCGCCCGCGCCGGTGGTAACGCCCGAGATGTTTGAGGAGGTACAAAGGACTATCCTCCAGCCGTGTGTGGACGGTATGGCGAAAGAAGGCAAACCGTATGCGGGCGTCCTCTACGCCGGGCTCATGATCACGGAGTCGGGTCCCCAGGTAATCGAGTTCAACTGCCGGTTCGGCGATCCCGAGACCCAGGTTGTGCTGCCGCGTATGAAAAGCGACATTCTCCCCGTGATGATGGCGTGCTGCAACGGCACGCTCGATCAAGTCGAAATCGAGTGGGACGACCGCGCCTGCGTCACCGTCGTGATGGCCTCGGGCGGGTACCCGAGGGAATACGAGAAAGGCAAACCGATAACGGGCATCGAGGCCGCCGAACAGGACGCGGACGTTACCGTGTTTCACGCAGGCACGCGATTGGACGGGTCCGCGCTCCTGACAAACGGCGGTCGCGTGCTCGGCGTCACCGCGCTCGGCCCGGATATCGAGTCAACCGTCGAGAAAGCCTACGCGGCCGTCGAAAAAATCCACTTCGAATGCGCCCACTACCGCACCGACATCGGCCTGAAAGCCTTGAATCGCTTAGCGTGAGAAGCGAACAGAAATGAAGAGCGTTGAACCAGCAGAGAGCGTTTGTCTCGAGTCGACTGAAGCTGATTTCGTTGGCGCTATGTGTTTGCATATGGACGGAGCGGAACTTCAGACTCTAAACGTGGCCTATCCGTCGTTGCCGATCATTCCAGCAGGTAGCCCCGAACGAGTGTGGCCAGGTACTGACCCAGCCAATAAGCGCGCTGGTGCGGCGTATTGCGTATGCGCGGCGCATCTTGAATAGTGGATTTGAAATAGTCAATAGTGACCTGAAAAGGCAATACCAGGCATGGATGGACGCGAGCGGATTGGCGTCGGGACTGTGCGCGAGCGAGCCGGCGAGAGCCTGAGCGTCGCGGAGATTACTAGATGAGCGTACATATCGAGATACCTCGGGAGGAAATAGAGGCGTTTTGCCGGCGTTGGGAAATCGTGGAGTTGGCTTTCTTCGGATCGGTGTTGCGTGACGACTTCGGGCCCGACAGTGACGTCGATATCCTGGTTCGGTTTCGCCCGGAAGCCCGGCACACGTTGTTTGATATGGTGACAATGGAGGAAGATCTGAAAGAAATTCTGGGTCGAGAGGCCGATCTCATTGAGCGCACGGCTATAGAACGGAGTCGAAACTACATCCGCCGCGACGCGATACTCCGGTCCGCCGAGGTCATCTATGCAGCATGACGACACAGCGTATCTGCTCGACATGCTTGTGGCTGCACGGGACGCCGTGAGCTATGTCTCCGAACTGACGCAACAGCAATTTGAGCAGAGCCGTTTGCACCAAGATGCGGTTTTTAAGACTCTCGAGGTCATCGGGGAAGCGGCCGGACGAGTAACGGACCAAACACGAAGCAGGCATCCAGAGATGCCCTGGGTCCAGATCATCGGCATGCGGAATCGGCTTGTTCACGCATACTTCGATGTGGATCTTCGCAAAGTGTGGGACACGGCCCAGAACGATATCCCGCGGTTGATTGCATTGCTTGAATCCCTCGTCCCTCCGGAAAAGCCCTGATACCGCAAACGCCAATCGACCACACGGCGCCGAAACCGAGGGTGCACGCTTGGTCACCGTTCTCGGCGGTCTCGCGCGCACAAGATGCACACGTCTCGTGCACGCAGGGTACACCACCGGCCCCGTTGCGCTGTCCTCGTCCCACGATGAACAGTTGTAATTCCTTTTGTTTCAATATGTTGCTGCTCGAATCATGAGTTGGCACGCAGGTTGTTCCTCTTACTGTAAACGTCATCGAGTTCGCGCCAGACAACGCCCGAAAGCAATTGGGAGGTAAGAACGATGCAAAAGGGAATAGTGTACCTAGTCGCCGCGCTCGTATTGGCCAGCTTGCTTAACGCTGCCACGCAACATGCGTTTGCGGAAAATGCCACATTGCGTGTAGGGGTGTATGACAACCGGGCGATAGCCATCGCGTACGCCGCGTCACAATACAATCCCGTCGGCGAGAAGACGAAGGAGTACGAAAAGGCGAAGGCCGCAGGAGACACGAAACGGACTAAGGAATTGGAGGCGTGGGGCGAAAAACATCAGCGCCAACTGCATCGGCAGGGTTTCGCGCGTGTCCCGGTGGACGACCTGTTGCAGCATGTGGAAGCCCAACTT
Source organism: Candidatus Hydrogenedentota bacterium (assembly GCA_013349485.1). GTDB lineage: Bacteria > Hydrogenedentota > Hydrogenedentia > Hydrogenedentales > SLHB01 > DUZN01. The sequence continues at coordinate 9,005 of DUZM01000030.1, forward strand.
CCGCGAGTCGCGCAAGAAACCGGCGTGGATGTCATCGCGTGGTCGTGCGACTACGCTGCGCCGGGCGTCGAGCTAGTGGACATCACGAACGAGCTCGCAATGTTGTTCAATCCTTCCGAAAAGACGCTCAAGACTATTGACGGCTTGACGGGATGGGATCCTCTGGACTTAGACGCGATCGAGGCCCATCACGTCGATGAACCCGTCGCAGACGCCGTTGCGGATGACGTCAATCCCTATTTGTCAATACCTGAAATGGACGTACCGCACTGTTTCGTGATCTGGTTCGGCTCCGGGGAAGGTTTTGAGCCGCAATCAGGCGAGGAGCTGCTGGCAAAACTCAACTCCTTGCTCGAGAGAAAGGAGACCTCGCAGCAGGCGCTGATCAAGGAAAAGAACGGCCGCTTCTCGGCTTGGCTGTTGATTTCGGATGTTATTCACAAGAATGAGATCAAGGAGACCTTGAAAAGGGAAAAGTCCCTTTCCGTTCCACAAGTCGAGATGCTCGACCACGCGACCTACGCTCGCTGGAAACAGGAAAAGCTGGCTGAGTAGTCTCCGAAACACTCAAATCAAAACGATGCTCGGAACGGCGCAAATAACGCCCCTGAATCGGGGCGACAACACGGTGCCATTCGAAATTGCGGTCTGAGTCGGCGAGTCCGTCACCCCTCTTGAGGGTTTCTGTTCTCGGCAGGGCCTATACCCAGCGTTCCGCTTCGCTCCACACAGGGCTTTATGCCGTCATCCCCTTGGGATTCCAACCTGTACTCGGACACTTTGATATCGGCTATAGCAGTCGGATTCGGAAACGGCATTAGGTTCCGGGATTGGCTTTCTTGATGATGGCGATAGCTTTCCGCGCTTCGTCGCGAACCGGATAGACCGCCCTCGATGGAATAGGTTCGCCGTGATCGTCTTCGAGCGTGACCTTGAACGGGTCGTTCTCGGCAAGCGCCTCGAGGTAGGACACAAAATAGGGGTCCTTAGTGAGCTTTGCCAGTTTTGCGCCGCCGCAGCGGATGTCCGGGCCACAGTCGTATCTCCCCCTTGGGTAATTGAGAATACTCTCACCGTCGGGCTGTTCGAGCCGTTTCACGATGTCCTCGCGAATCCCTCGCCGGACATCGGCCGGCAAGCGCGCCCCGCCACGCATACAGAGCGCTCGGATATCGTGAAAGCCGCGCCCCTTGGGCCCGGCCCTGTATCCCTCCACCAGCTCGTCAAAACTCTTCTCATACGTTTTCCTGCGCAACGTGGCCAGCGAGTCAGGCACCTTGGCGCCGGGGATTTCCGAGGCAAGTTCCAGACCCCGGGGGCCGCATTCTGCCAGGGTGGACACAATGCTGTCCGTAGGCTGATCGCCGAAACACTGACGGTGATTTCTATAATGTCCTTGCCGTTTCAGCGCCGCGCACTCCAAGTACAAATCATATACCGCCTCTGCTGCCAGATCGCTTTGGTATCCCCAGCGGCCGCAGACGCTGGTCAATATGCACTTGTCCCTGAACGTCTCGCGGGCCTGCGTCAGATCGATTACGACCGGCAAAATGATTTCCTCAGGCAGAAGTTCGGCCGTTATCCCGATATAGTGGTCCTCCGTGACTTTCTGAATATAGGCTCGGAACAGCGCCGAGTCTTCGGCCGAAAATGCTTGGCCGACCTCGGATATCGTACGTGCCAATTCCTCGAGTTCTTCCGGGCAGTAGTAGCGAGCGCGCCAAAACAAGTGTTCGGAGGCCCACGCCAAGGCATCGGGTCCCACGAGGGCCTCGACCAGGTCTCGATCCGATTTCGCAAGTACCTGGCCGAGCGAGGGATCGTCGGCGCTCCGGAGGCTCCCCCCGGGACGCCAATCCGCCCAACCTACCCAAGACGCCGCCACGACGGCCCAGACGGTTAAGCGCAGAGCACGCGTGACGACGCGCGTGCGCGGAGCCGCGGTTCCGGCGATCTGTGCACCCGTTGCGCTGGTCTTAGTACCGCCTTCCATTCTCATCGGGCGCGCCTTTCTTCCTGACCCCAATCTTGGCCCTAACAGTCGATTCCGTCCGGGCACACAATGCCCCGTTTCAAGCCGACAGTTTCGCGGCCACGCATTCTATACGTCGGGAAGTGGACAAGGTTCATTTTGATTTTACAGGTTGTCGCGTGGCCGGCCATCCTTGCACAAGAATAGCGCCAGCTTCGTCCGCTGGCAAGCGGCGCCTCGTCGCGCCATCCACCCTGCCAGCTACGCCGCACTCAAAGCGTAGGGCATATCCAACGGCCTTGGTCGCGATACCGCGCCGTTCAGGACTGAACAGCGCTTGGGGGCGGAATGTACTTGCCTTGTGCAATGCGCAGGGAATGCTGGTATTCGCGGCTCTTCTGCGGGCTATTGACAACGGGATGGGCCACTTCAACTCAGCATCGATCCCGCAAGCATAAACGCTCCGGGCGGAAGAGAGCACAATCGGCGGATGCTCTTCAACGCCCAAAGCATCTGCTTGTAGATGTCGTCAGTTCAGCCCGCCTGACTTTATGCCCGCGGGGCCGCGCATGCCCCAGCGGACGCTCATGCGGCCGTCAGCGCCGTCGTCAATTGTAACGAAACGGCGATCGTAGCCGGGTTCGAGTGCCTCATCGCGTTCCGGCTCGATGTGCTCGGGCGCCGGCGGCAGGAACGCGCTGTCGGGCAGCGTTGTATTCTTAGCTCTGACTTCGAACGACATGGAAACGCGATTGTCGTTGCTGTATTCAATGATACTGTGGGCGGGCAGCAACGTCTCCGCATCAATCCACATCTCCGCCTTCGCGTTACCGATCCGGCTTCGAACAACGTGACACTCCCGCCTGTCGAATTCCCTGACGCCGACATAGACGGGGTGCGCCTGAGCAAAGAAGCGTTCAACTGCGGCTTTGCCCCCTCCCCAGGGATCGAGGATGGACAGATTCTGTTCTTCGATTGCTTCCATTCCAGCCATCTTAAGCGATTCTTTTTCCCCCGTAGAATCGCTATAGTAATACCACCATTGCTGGCCGTCACATCCCACTACGAACGCCCGGCAGTTCATGACGGAACTGATGTCCGCATACCACTGCGTGTCGCCTTGGAAGCGGAACGTGGCCTCGGTCATGGAAAGGCCGCCCGCGCCTGGTCGGCTGATTCGAACGACTTCCTCGAGCGACCAGATGGTCTGGCGCGCTTGTCGGACGGCCGCGAGGATTCTTCGAAGCTCTTTTTCGTTGGCGTCGTCCGTTTCCGTGATCGGCTGAGGCCCGGCGGGGACTGGCTCGGGTGTCGCGGCCTCCGTGGCAAAACCCCAGCGGAAGGGCACGGCAAACTGCCCATCCTCACTGACAAATCCTTTTGACCCAGGCCTGTCCAGCATTGTGGGGTTGACGCACACGTAGTAGCGCATATGCGGCCTGAGGCTGACCGGCACGATGAATTCGTAGCGTTGCGAATCGTAGCGTACGGTGCCGATCGCGTCGACGCCCCCTTCCACATTCAGGTCTGAGACGTTGGGATTCATTGGCTGGTCAAAGGTGACCCGCAACTCGGTATCGCAGGGAACGTTCTCCTGCTGGTGTTCGGGATAGACCGCGACAACCGTGGGAAAGGAGGGGTCGCTAGTATCGGCCAAGTGTTCGGCCGGCGGCCATTCTTGCTTTAGCGCCTCCACCCACGAGGCAAGCGTATGCGGTTCGGGCGGCTTGACCAGGGCTGTGTCGAAGGGCTTGTAGCTTGCATTGCTCACCCATACAAATCGAACGGGTTTGCCGTTCTGGAGGTTCTCACCCTCATCGAGGAGCCAGCGGGACCCGACGAGCTGAAACCGAATCCTTAACTGCCACGCACCAAAGGACATTTCTTGACCATGCCAGAGCATCTCCTTGGGCGCACGTTTGCTGCCGATCTGGAAGAACTCGGGGCCGATGTCGATGCGGTGTCGTTCCTCCACTCCCCCGGAGGCCATCATAGTCGTTTCCTCTTGGATGGGCACGAAGTCGCTTGCTCTGATGTGGATGCGCGCACGGTTGACGGGATACTGGCACTGGCCAAACCAAGTATGCATTATGCCCAACCCGACACGGCCGCGGCCGTTGAGGTCTTCGACATCGAGGATCACGGTTTCGGCGTTGCCGTCGTCTGGGCTCATGATTTGCGCACTCTCGGGCAATCCGGCGCGGGCGAGAACGTGCAGGGCCGTTCGCCACGTAACCGCCTGCCAGAAGGCCTCATCGCGCGACCACGCCATCGGCGAGCTTTCCAGAAGCCCGCGCGGTTTGAGGTAAGCCGCTCGATTGTCGTCGAAGATAAGGGCGTGCGTGTCGTCCATTTCCCAACGCCCGGTCTCGCCCCACAACCAAGCGTGAGAAACATGCTCCGGGGAGGGGTCATACCGGGAAACGCTCATATTGAACGTGTACCGCAAATACTCCGGCGGGGACATTCGCAGCCAAGGCTCGTTGACCTCGAGCACTTTCGCCCACACCGCCTGCGGATCGCTCAGATCGACCTCCTTCTCCTCTGCAACGAGGGTAGCAGCGCTCTCTTGTTCCACGCCCGGAGTGGAATCCGGGGGCGCCGCTTCCGTTGCGGCTACCTTTTGCGTCTCAACAAGTTCGGTAGCTCCTGGAAGGCCTGGGGGCGCCGAGCGGCCGCGCAGCAGGCCGTATCCTGAGATGACGGCAAGAAGAACCAGCGCAATAGCCGCCGTCCTGTGCCCTGAGAGCATCCCCGCACAAGATGCGAGCAGGCCCGTGAGAGACGATGCAGGCGCGGCCTGTCCGCCCGTTAGCGCGAGTCTGCCGAGCTCGGCCGTCAGCTTTGCCGGAGTGGCAGGTTGCATCAGATCTTTCAGCGCCAGCGGGATGGCTGACAGCGCGGGGGCGGCATCGCGCGTTTTGAGGCGCCTTCGAATGCTTTCGACGGCACGCTGCTGTCGATACTGCACAGTGCGCAACGAGATACCCAGTTGATTCGCGACCTCCTCCTGCGTCATTCCTCTGAAAAAACGCAACACGATCACGTCGCGGTGAGCGGGTTTGAGCGCCGTAGCCGCTTCGTCCAGGCGCGTTCTTAATCCCTCGTCGTCACCAACAGCCATCGTCTTTTGCGACGCGGCGTACGACACTTCCCGTTGCCTACGACTTTTCTCTGAGCGCAGCCGATCGACGGAACGGTGGGTCGCCATGCGGTGCAACCACCCGGCCAAGGATGATCGCACCCGCTGCGGATGTTGCGCCAAATCGGCGAAACACTGTTGTGCTACATCTTCGGCGTCCACGGAATTGCCCAGCACGCGCAAGCATGTTGCATAGACCATTTTGGAGTAGCGGGCAACGATCTCAGCAAAGGCTTCGGCGTCACGAGACCGCCGCCATAGCTTAAGGATATCCGCGTCTGTTCCGTTCATCAGTTTCCCCTCACGTGGACTATTCAAGTGTATCTCCTGCCCTATAGACGTTGCCAACAGCTAAAACACGCAAGGTTGGACGGGGTTCGTTCTCACTCCCGAATGTTGCTATAGTGTTGGCAATCGGGAGGGGGTATGCAACGGAAGACCATACTGCTCGTCAACCCGAATTTCATGCGGCCCCCGATTGGACCCATCGGGTTGGAGTATGTGGCGTCCGACTTGGCGTGGCGGGGATTCGACCCGGTGTTGTGCGACCTGGCCTTTGCGGCCGACTGGCGCCTCGCGCTTGCGGACGCGGTCGAGCAAACGAAGCCTGCCGCCATAGGCGTTTCGGTGCGCAATATCGACGACGCGTATTTCGCCAGCCAGGATTTTGTGCTCGAGACCACGGCCGCCGTGGTGCAGGAAGTCGCCGCGCTGAGTAATGCGCCGGTCGTATTGGGCGGCGTGGGCTTCTCGACGGCGCCGCACGACATCCTCGAGTATACCGGTGCCGACCACGGCATTGTCGGTGAGGGCGAAACCGCGTTCGCAGCATTGCTGGATTGTCTGGAGGCGGGCGGCGACGCGTCGAAAGTACCGGGGGCGGTCGTTCGCACAGCGGCCGGGCGTGTTGTCGTTATGCCCGCGTCGCCTTCGCGCCTGGACACGTTGCCTACTCCTTCGCGGACATTCGCCGCCAACCCCCGTTATTTCGAGGAGGGCGGGCAGAGCGGCATCGAGACGAAACGGGGTTGTAACCGGACCTGCATCTACTGCCCGGAGCCCTATGCCAAAGGAAGGACGCTGCGGCTGCGCTCGCCCGAGAGCGTTGCCGACGAATTCGCCACGCTGCTCGACCAAGGCATCGACGTTGCGCATCTTTGCGACAGCGAGTTCAATCTGCCAACCGACCACGCCCGCGAAGTGTGCGACACGCTCGTTCGGCGAGGCATTCCAAGCCGTTTCCGTTGGTACACTTACGCCTGTCCGCGCCCCTTCGATACCGATCTGGCCGAAAGAATGGCGCGGGCAGGCTGCGTTGGCGTCGATTTCGGCGTCGACCACGGCGATCCCGAGATGTTGCGTCGATTGGGCCGGGATTACGGCCCCGGCCAACTGCGCAGCGTGGCGCGGGCGTGCCGCAAAGCGGGGCTCATCTTCATGTTTGACCTGCTTTTGGGCGGACCGGGGGAGACCCACGACAGCATCCGCCGATGCATCGACCTCATGAGGGAGATAGGGCCCGATCGCGTCGGCCTATCCTGCGGCGTCCGGGTATATCCCAACACGCCTTTGGCGCGGATGGTTCGAGGCCAAGGCCCGCTTGCCGCGAATCCGAACCTTCATGGCGCAACCGCAGACAACGAAACGCTGCTAAAGCCTATCTTCTTTGTCGACAAGGCGATAGACGCGGATATTCACGAATTCGTTTGGTCGCTGGTCAAGGATGATAGGCGGTTCCTGGCCGCCGACCCTACCGATAAGGATCGCAACTATAATTATAATGACAACTCCGTTCTGGCCAATGCTATTCGCGCGGGGGCACGCGGCGCCTATTGGGATATCCTGCGTCGTCTCGACGATGCGTCGTTTGGGTGATGCGTCGTCTCGACAACGCGTCGCCTCGACAAGGCGTCGTCTCGACGAGGCATCGTCTCGACGACGATGGCGACGGGGCGGCGAACTCCCCGGAACCGGGAACTCATCGGGGAGTCTTGCCACGGAATTATTACGGCTCATATTTTGACCGGCTTTTTGTTAAGAATTTTCTTGCCTCCTGAGGCGTTTTTGTGCATACTGTCAACTAATGACAGGGCCGAGTGTTGGGCGGGAGATATACGTTATGCCGCTTGAGACGACGCGGTTTGGCGCCATTGACGTCAAACCAGAAGACGTCATTACGTTTACACAGCCGATTCTCGGGTTTCAGGAGTACCGGCGGTTTGTCCTATTGCCGGGCCCCGAAAGCAGCACCGTGAGCTGGCTTCAGTCCACCGAATCGGGTGAACTGGCCTTCATTCTCATGGACCCCCGGCTCGTAGCCCCCGACTACCAAATCGAATTGAGTCAGCATGAATTGGCCGAGTTGGCGGTCACCAAAATCAGTGAATTGGACGTATATACGCTTGTAGTGGTGCCGCAGGATCACACCCAGATCCGAACGAATCTGAGGGCGCCTATCCTGATCAGCCCCAAACACCGTCTCGGAAAACAGACTATCTTGGAGCAGACTGACTATCCTATTCAGTTTTACCTTGCGCCGGCTCAAAGGGGCGAAGGACAGCCCCAGGAGGTTTCCGATGCTTGTGTTGACGCGTAAGGAGAATGAAAGCATCATGATCGGGGATGACATCGAGGTCAAAGTCCTCGATCTGCGAGACAATCAGGTCAAGATCGGCATCGTGGCGCCCCGATCGGTCGCGGTGCATCGCCGCGAGGTGTACTTGGCGATTCAGGCCGAGAACGCCCAGGCCGCGTCGGCGTCCGAGGTAAGCGACCTTTCGAAACTGATTCCCCAATAGAAAGGGTCTGGCACATGGATGTGGTTGTGGATGGCGAACGCAATTTCACGCTGACCAGGAATCCCGAGAGCGTTTTGGCTGCCGTCGCGGCGGTGGACGAGTACCTTCGCGAGCGAGGCCGGGCCATACTATCGGTCAAGGTGGACGGCAAGAGCGTTCCTTACACGGATCTCGTTGACACGCTGGGCGACAAGCCCGTCGACCAAGTCGAGCAATTGGTTGTCGACTCGGCCGAGATGGCGGCGCTTGTGCGAACGACCCTCGAGGAACTTCACAACGCCGCGCCGGAACTGCCGCAGGCATGCCGGCATCTGGCGGAAGTGTTTCAGGGCGAATCGCCGGATGCGGGCTTTGAACCGTTCCAACAACTTGCTGCGATCTGGGCCCACGTCAAGTCAAGGGAGATCTGTGTGGCCAATGCCCTGAATGTGCCTCTCGACGAGTTGCAGCTCGACGGTGTCTCGCTGGCGCAAGTACACCGGGAACTCAACGACTATCTTAACGAAGCCGCGGCCGCTATCGAGAAACGGGATTGCGTGTTGCTGGCCGATCTTCTCGAGTACGAACTGGCGCCCCGCGCGGAGCAGGAAACCCGAATCGCCGCAGCCCTCGAACAACGCGCACAAGAGGCGACTGGCTGATC
>DUZM01000031.1 GCA_013349485.1 Candidatus Hydrogenedentota bacterium
ACGCGCCCGACACCCGCAGCTTTTCGAGGTTATTCCAGGCAACGAGGAATGTCTCCTGGGCAATGTCCTCGGCGGCGTCCCAATCGCCTACTGTGGTGAAGGCCAAGCCGCACACGCAGCGATAGTGCCCCTCGACCAGCCGTCCGAATGCGGCGGCGTTACCCGCCCGGGCCCCGCGAATCAGTTGCGTATCGGTTCCATCACTCATGACGCCCTCAGACTACGCCCTGTCCTCTCCGTCTGTAAAGACACGTGGGTAGCGCGGGAGGTGCCATTTCGCAAGGAAAGGGGTGCTCTCGCTCTTTGGCTTCGCTTGGGTCGGTCCGCTTGCTGCGGTAGGGGGGCGGGTTCGGGGGCCGGGAGCTGATTCGTCGGGTTTAAGCGGGCGTGGTGCACGTGGTACACTTGTGAGGCGGGCGGGAAACGCGGTGGTATGCGGCCTGGTGGCGGTGGGGACGCGGCCCCGCAATGCAGGTGGGGCGGGATCGGTTGCAAGGAAAGGCGAGTTGATGAACAGATACAGGTGGTTTATGCGGGGCGCGGTCTTGGGGACGTGTGTAGCGCTGAGCGCCGTCAGTGTTGGCTGCGGGTTAATCGCGGATCCGAGCCGGATGAAGATCGCGAAGATAGGGGATCGGATTATCACTCGGGGCGACTTTGCGAATGTGCTTCGGACTATGCCGGAGGATGAGCGGCCTCTGATCGAGACGAAGGGGGACTTCGTCCAAGCGGTTAAGGCGTATCTGGACGAGCAAGTCAAGACGGAACTGGCTGCGGTATTGGAGGGGGCCGGGAAACTCGACGTGCCGCGCAAGGAAGCGGAGGCGATGTTGCGCGCGGCGCGTCCGGAGTTGTTCGGGGACGCGGCGGCGCGCATCAGCGAGGCGGTTTCGGAGGATCTTGGGGAGGATATGGTGCTGGCGATGGAGGCGGAGCGGGAAGCATTGATCGATCTATGGCATCTCAAACTTCTTGGGAACCGGGCCCTTGCGCAGCGTATGCGCGATTCCGTGGAAAATAGTCGGGTCAGTATCAGCGACGAAGAGTTCGAGTCCGAGTACAAGTTGCGGAAATATGAGTTGAAGGTATTCGAGCGGATTCAGTTTATGGCGCTTCGTTTCCCGACGTTTCTTGAAGACGCGGAGGCGCGGGCCGCGGAGGCGCGGCGCCGGGTGGATGAGAACGGGAATTTTTTTGCGGTGGCGGGCGCGTATAAGGAAGAGAACCCTCAGTTTGTGATCGAGTCGGATTTCGAGAACAACCCGGCCGCGACAAAATTCGCGGGGTTCTGGCAAAGCGTTTCGGGGTGCGAGAAGGGGGACGTGATCGGCCCGGTATTCCTTCCGGCTTCGGAGCGGGTTGCCGCGAGCGGCCGCGGGTCAACGGAGAGCATGCCGGCGGCGTTCCTTGTGCTCAAGGTGTTGGAGCATTGGCCGGAGCGGGTGCGCACCTTCGAGGAAGCGAAGCCCATTCTGGCAACCGATATTCTCGTTAGAAAAGTGATGGCGCAGTTGCGCGAAGAGTACGGCGTCGAGGTCTACGAGGATAACATCCCCGATCCGCAGTTTCTTGAACAAGCGTTGTAAGTTTCTAGCGCCGGGTCTGCCCTGCCTCGTTGGGCGGTCGAGGGCGCCGTCCTCATCACAAACGCAGCCGGCTCTTGTAGCGTCAAGACCTTTGGGCTCGGGCGCTATGCAGCCGGGACACATCACAAAGAATCGCGCGGAGGCACGGGTTTGCAGTCCGTGAATCATGGCCAGGATGGCCATGCCACTTCTTTTCATAGGTGGGGGCGACCTGGATTTGCAGGTATCTGTGTCGCTTCGCGGCGGCTTGCGGCCGTTCGGCCGGGCCAGCAGTCTGCCGGACTTACACCAAGTTGCATTCAGACATCAACTTACATATGACTCCAGGCAAGCCGTGGCTTTCCTGTCATCCTGAGCGAAGCGAAGGATCTCGAACTTACGAAAGTGCCTGTCAAATTCAGATTCTTCGCGTTGCGCAGAATGACGCGTAACCAAAGGCATTACCAGTCAAAGCATTGCTGTTCCTGTCGACTTAGTGTCTCTTTAAATGCAACTTGGTATTAGGGGTTCGCCCCGGCGGTATAGGCCCGCGGCGTTGTTGTAAAGAAGGGCCAGGGCGACTCGTTCGAGTTTGGTGTGGGGGCCGCAGACGCCTGCTTGGTTCTCGAGGGCTTCGGCGAGCAGTTCGCGCGTTTGGATCGAGGCGCCGACGGCCATTTCGATGGATGTCGCGTCGTGGCTGCACATGATCTTGTGCAGCGGCACATAGTTGAGCCACATCCTTAACGCCTCGCGGTAGAACTCGGGATTCAAAATGACTTGCCAGCAGGTGTCGATGTAGACGTTCGGGAAGGCCATTGCGAGATGGGCCGCCTCAGCGAGGTAGGGCCAGCAATGGAGCATGACGATTTTCATCCCGGGATACTTCACGGCCAGGGCGGCCAGGGGCAGGGGGTTCGAGTTGGGCATGTTGTGGGTGCCCACGTGGATCTGATGGGGCCATTCACGCGCGTGTGCTTCACGGCAACACGCGTGCGCCACCCAGTCTTGAAACACACGGACTTGTTCCGGCGACAGGTCGCCGGAAAACGTGACCTCGCGGTCGTCGCGTGGGAGGAACTCGAGCGTTCGGGAATAGGCCTGGAGCTGTTTGATGCCGAGCACGCCGTGTTGCGCCGCGAGGTCGAACACGGCGGCGATAAAGGCGCGCCAGCTCGGGGCATCCACGGGTTCGACACCGACCTGCGCCGCAAGGTTGCGCCGACGCGGGCACTCCGCGGGCCAGAGTTCCATCAGCGGGTCGATGCGCATAAGGGTCATGGTGAACGCGCGCTCTTCTCGGGCGGATTCGGGGGTTTCTTCGCGGAAATAGAATTCCGGGTGAATAGGCCGGATGAGGTGGGTGAAGTGGGCCTTTGCCATGACGTCGCGATACCACTGAAACGGTCGCCGATAGTTTTCTGCAATCGCGGCATCGAGTTGCTCGGGTGGGGGGCCGTCGGCCAAGTCTGTGTTGTATAACGCCAAGACGCCGTTGCGGATGGACTGAAACACGCCGACAAGCCTCTGGCGGTCTATTGCGGCCCACAGACGCGCGAAGGCGTCGTCTCGCGAGCGGGCCGCCCACGCGCGGAAATCATGCGCGCCGGCTTGGCGTGCCATGGCGTCGGGGTGTTCGCCGGATCCCGCAAGGCAGCCCCGGAAATACGGATCGAGCAACAAATCCGAGAGATCGGTCTCTCGGGCAGGTAAGGCGCCGCACTCGACATCTGCACGGAATCCCTCATCAACGGATCCAATCGAGTCAATGCTGCCCCAGTGTTCGTGGGCGCAGAAATTGGGGATTGCCGACAGGCGCACGCCCTTGTTCTGTTTCATATCCATTGGCCCCCTTTCATATCTGGGTCGGGACGCGTTTGGGCGACCTCACGCGGCCGGATTCTGCAAGATTTCAACAACGCGCTCGGCCCCGGCGCCGTCCACCATGGCGCGGCCGCGCGCGCTCATGGCGGCGCGGGCATCATGATCCGTTACGAGGGCGACGAGTCCCTCTGCTATGCGTTTTTCCTTAACGTGGTGCGCGTCGCCTAACGATCGGGATACGCCGGTCTCGTCGAGGGATCGGGCGATATCCCGTTGGTTGTCCGAGAGCACGAGAATCAGGTTGGGCAACCCCATGAAGGCGAGTTCCCAACATGTGGTACCTCCGGCGGACACGGCCGTGTCGGCCCACGCCATCCACTCGGCCATGTTATGCGCGTCGTGGACGATGTGCCCGCGGGGCAGCAGTAGTGCGGCTTCGGAACGGAGTCGATCAAGGTGCGGATTGCCGGCGCCGACGACTATAACGGGTTCGAGATCGGGTATGTGGGTGACCGCCAGGGCACGCAGGACTTTGAGGGTTTCGTTGGCGGGGTCGCTGCCGCCGAGCGTGACGAGGAGGCGGCGCGCGCGGTTGGGAATTTGCCGGCGCCAGGATTTCCAGGCTAGAAACTCGCGGCGCAACAATGCATAGGCGGGGCCGAGCAGGAAGCGGGTGTGCGGTTCGCAGGCATACTTATTCGCGCGGGCGTGCAAGTTCTGATTCAACACGAAATCGGCGTAATAGTGGTCTGCGTGGACGACGTCGTCGACGACGAGAAGCGTACACCCCGCTTCACGGATGGTACGTTGGTAGTCGGCGTCAAAAACGTACCCGTCTATAACGACGGCGCAGCCGGGGCAGTCTTTAACGCGATCCGATGTGATGCGGACGTCTTCCGGATCTGGACACGCCTCTCGGACTGTAGTGACTGAACCGGCTTGCCCGATAAGTTCAAGGAGGGCGGGACTGTCGCAGGCCGTGACGAAATGGACCTCGCCGCCGCTGGCGCGCCACGCGCCGGCTAACGTTACACACCGCATCAGATGGCCGGTACCGATCTCGGTGCTTGCATCCGCGCGGCAGATGAGATGTTTTGTCATCGGTGCTGTGCCACTCGCTAGGCTTATCCCGCTGCATAGGCGGCAAGGACTTTACGCGTCGCCGCGATGACGTCTTCGGCGTCTCGATCGGTCATGCCCGCCCACAGGGGCAGCGTGATAAGTCGTTCGTATTGTGCCTCGGCTTCGGGACAAAGGCCTTTGGGGTAGCCGAGCTTCTGATAGTGCGGATGCCAATAGACGGGGATGTAGTGGACGTTGACGCCAATGCCTTCTGCTCTTAACGCCCGGAAGACGTCGGCGCGACCTACGCGGAGTCGCTCGAGGTTTAGTCGAACTGGGTAGAAATGCCGGGCAGACTCGCGATCGGGGCGCACTGGAATCAACTCGAGTTGGCCGAGTGACGCGAAGGCGTCATCGAAACGGCGGGCAATAGCGCGACGGCGGGCAAGCCAGGCGTCGAGTTTGGTCAACTGGGACTTCCCGAGTGCGGCAAGGACGTCGGCCATGCGGTAATTGTAGCCCAGGTCGGTCATGTCGTAGCGCCAATCGCCCCGCTTGGCCCTGGTGTGGGCGTCGTCCGCGATGCCGTGGTTGCGAAAGACGCGCAGCTTGTAGGCGAGGGCGTCGTCGTTCGTTGTAACCATTCCTCCTTCCCCCGTGGTGATGTGTTTGACGGGGTGGGTGCTGAACGCGGCGAGTTGGCCGAGCGTACCCACGTTGCGGCCGTCGTACGACGCGCCGAGGGCGTGGGCGGCGTCTTCAATGACGACAAGATTATGGCGCTCGGCGACGGCGTGGATTGCGTGCATATCGCAGGGCTGGCCGGCATAGTGCACGGCGAGGATGGCTTTGGTGCGCTCGGCGATCTGCCGCCCGATCTGCTCGGGATCGAGGTTGCAGGTCTCGGGCTGCACGTCGGCAAACGCGACGCGACCGCCGCAGTATAGGACGCAGTTGGCGGTTGCGGCAAACGTAATCGGCGATGTAATCGCTTCGTCTTTCGGGCCAATGCCCGCGGCATGGGCTGCGGCGTGGAGGGCCGCGGTGCCGGAACTCACGGCGACGGCGTGGGCGGCCCCGACGCGCTGGGCAAACGCGGCTTCATATTCGGCGAGGGCGGGGCCGGTGGTGAGCCATTGGCTCCGGAGCACGTCGGCCACGGCTTTGATATCGGCGTCATCGACAACTTGATGGCCGTAGGGCAGCATTGTCGCGCGCACGGGCGCCCCACCATCGACGGCCAGCCGCTCACGCATGCCGTTCGTCCTCGAGCATCTGGCGCAGTTCGTCCACCCCGAGCCATTGGGCATTGGCATCGCTGGCGTATGTTGTGTCGGGTGCCATCGGCGCGCCGGGGGGCGTTGTGGGTTCGCGCCACCAGGGGAAACTGGGCGTGACGACGTACATCTGGTCGAGTTCGCGGGTTTGGCGGGCCTCGTCGCTCGATATAAGCACCTCGTGGAGCTTTTCGCCGGGTCGGATGCCGATGATGTCGATGTCGCTCTCTGGCGCAATTGCTCTGGCCAAGTCGATGATACGGACGCTGGGTATTCTTGGGACAAAGACCTCGCCGCCTTCCATGATCTCGATGCACTTGAGCACAAATCGGACGCTTTGCTCGAGCGTAATCCAGAACCGGGTCATGCGTTCGTCGGTGATAGTGATTTTTCCGGTGTCGCGTTGGCGTTTGAACAGGGGCGCTACGCTGCCGCGACTGCCCATCACGTTGCCGTAACGGGTGCAACTGAACCGGGTGCGTCCGGCGCCGACGTAGGAGTTGCCTTGAATGAAGAGCTTTTCAGCGACAAGTTTCGTGGCGCCGTAGAGGTTAACGGGATTGACCGCTTTGTCGGTGCTAAGGGCGATGACGCGCTCGACGTTCTGATCGATGGCGGCGTCGATGACGTTGACGGCGCCCTCGATGTTGGTGCGCACGGCCTCGATGGGGTTGTATTCGCAGGCGGGGACCTGTTTCATGGCAGCGGCGTGGACCACGACGGTTACGCCGGCCATGGCGCGAACCAGTCGCGGGCGGTCGCGCACGTCGCCGACGAAATAACGGACGCGTTGGTTGTGAAATGCAGGCTCGTGCCGCATTTCGGACTGCTTCAACTCGTCGCGGCTATAAATGATGAGTTTCTTGGGATCGAGTTCCGCGAGCACGATCTGCGCAAAGGCTTTCCCAAACGACCCTGTGCCGCCGGTGATCAGGATGCTCTGACTAGTCCAATCCATGTTAAAGGTCCTCTTTTGCCGATAATATACCTTTCATGGCCGGTTTTCCTAATGATCGCGTTGGGGGCGCAAATACCTGCCTGAGGCGATGGTGTCGTTCGGGTCCAAGGCCCGTTTGATCTGCGCGGCCACTTGCCAGAACACGTCGTCTTCGCGTCGCAGTTTGGGCATGCCGCGCGGCCCTGTCCGATAGGGGATGTATCCCGCATTCATAAGGCCGTCAAACAAGGCGTCATAGCAGGCGACGGCCCGGGCGGTTTCCTCGGCGTCGGCCTTGTCGAAAACGACGTTGAGAATGCCTATTATGGCGCGTTCGTTGATGAGTGTGAACGTGGCCAACGGTTCGAAACCGAACTGGTCGAATACCGGCTCGGTTATTTCGAGTACGCGTTTCGCGTCCTCGCCGGTCATGGGCAGTACGGGGGACACCCACATGACGCCGCAACCGAAGTCGAGGGGATCGCCAGCGCCGCCTTCGGGGGGACGTCGCAAACGCCATTGGGTTCCGAGGAGCGGCTCATCGGTGGGCATGCCCTTGAGGAGGCCGTAGTTGGGTTTCAGCGGTTCGAGCTTCCTTTCGAGTCCGTGCAAGCCGATGCCGGCGAGGCGCCGGGCGGCGAATTCGCCCAACGCGAGGATTTTATCATCGACGAACGTGAGCCGACCGCAGGGACCGACGGCGTTTCGCAGGGCGCGTTTGGAGGCGCGCACGTGCCCGCGTGTGCCGGTCAGGGCGCCGCCGACGTTCCAGGCGCCGAGGCCGCGGGATTTCCGGAGTCGGGCGCGCACAAGTTCGGGCAGCGGGGTAACGCCGCCGGCTAGGTCCCACGGATAGCGGCCAGCGGCGCTGATCACGCGCAGGTCGTTGCCGATGTGGACGGCGCTTTCGAGGATGCCGCGCATGCGCAACGGCCGGAGCCGGTCGATGATCTCCGGCAAGCCTCCCTGTTGATCGACGCGGACAAAGAAGAAGGTGAAGGCGTCGGGTTTTGGCATGAGCCAGAGCCCGAGTTTGGTGACGATGCCGAGATTCGATTGGCAAAACAGCCCGTCGAGAAAGGGACCTACGCCGTACCGGAAGATGTGCGCCGCCCGGGCGTCTGCGTAGTGTCCGAAGCCGGTGTTTAAGACGCGGGCGTCCGCGAGCACGATTTCCATGCCGCAGGCCGACAGGAAATGGTCGCCGTAGCGCGTGTGGCCGAAACCGCGGTCGAGTGTGTTGCCCACGAGACTGGCGCCGAGGCCAGCGCCGGTGCAATCAAGCCACAGCCCTGGGGCGTTCTCTTGGAGGAATGCATATAGCTGCTGTTGGGTGACCCCGGGTTCGATGACGGCGTAGGCCAGGTTGGCGTCGAACTCGACAATCCGGTTCATGCCACTTAGGTCGAGTATGGCGGCGCCGTCAGTGGGCGCGCACGCGTCGCCGTACCCCCAGTTTTTGCCGCATGAGATGGGATAGACGCTCACGTGGTGCTTCGAGGCGATGCGCATCGTCTTTTGGACGTCTTCGGTGGCGCTTGGATGCAGTATGCAGCAGGGGCGGGTGCCGCGATCTTGCGTTGTGCGCGCGTACCGATCGAGGGCGGTGTCGTCGACGGCCACCTTATGGTCGCCAAGCGCTTGTGCCCAATCGCGAATCGCGGCGCTTCTTTCCTCGCCGGGCGCCATGCTTCTCCCTCCGCTTCCGCGTTACGGGGACTATGGTACAGGAAACCGCCCATAAAATGTAGGTGAAGCGCATGACCTTGGATAGTCCGGGCGCTTTGCGGAACTATGTCGGGGCGATGAAGCGGGTTTGACGAGCGACGGGAGGCGCTTTAGACTGGGCCTATGTTCAAGGGCGCGCACCATTCCTCTCGGGATTCCGCAGGACGAAACACGGAGGCCTCCAAGAAAAAGACGTTAGCGTGTGAGTTCGGCATCGTGTTGTTTGCGTTTGCCTTGGTCATCTCGCTGGCTCTTGCCACGGTGTACAGTTGGCCGCGCGCCAACACACTCATCTATTTCTTGACGCTTCGGCCTGCCTTGCTCTGGTTTGGCCCGATCCTGCCCCTATTCCTCATCGCGGGATGCCTTATCCGCCGGCGTTGGGCTTTCCTCGGCCTGACCTTGTGGATAGTCGGTGTCGGCGTTTGCGAAGAAGTAGCCCCACTTCTTCGGTTGCGAGACGCAGAACGAGATAGGGCATTTGACGCCGCAAGGGCGACCAAGAATCCTGCGGGGAGTCTGCCTGCGGATGAGGACAGACCCGTCGGGCTACGAGTTATCACGTGGAATATTGCCACTTCTCCATCCACAATCCACGGTGCGCTCGAGCAACTCGCGCTCCTAGACCCGGATGTCGTGTTTCTTCAGGAATGCTCCTGGGGCGATCTGCTGCCGAAAGCACTGGAGCAAGTGCCGCATTTTGCGTCCTATTCGCGACTCCAACGTCTGGACAATGCCGTTCTCACCCGTTTCCCCGTGGTAGCCGTAAGCGCGCCCGACTTGCCTGAGCGACACGGCCATGTTTGCTCACTGCAGGTTTCCCCCGGGAGGACTTTGGTGTGTGTCAACGTCCATTTCCCACTACCCGGCGTTGTCACGGAACTATGGCCAACGGGTGGGCTCGAGCGCCTTTCAGGAAATGTGTCGCGAACGCAGGCCTGGATCCGAACACTGGGTGAGACCGCTCGGAAGCACCTTGAAGGAGGACCAGTCATAGTCGCCGGAGATATCAACCTGCCGGGAAACTACATCGGCCTGAAGAACGGGTTGCGCGGTTTCGACGACGCATTTCTGCGCGGCGGACGTGGCTGGGGAAAGACGCTCCCTTCTCAGTCCCCCGTAAGCCGCATTGACTTGATCTACGTTCCGGCAGAAACAACGACGATGAACTGCCGCGCGCTGGACACCGTCTTCTCGGATCATCGGCCGGTGGTTGCCGATCTCTTGCTTCGTTGGTAACCTGGCTCAGGCTGCGGGTGCAGCGGCCGCCGTTGGCGCTTGATACGCTCTCCGGGCACGCAAAAAGGAGTCCCCGCGAGATGTCGCGGGGACTCGATAGTCGCTAGCTGACTTTCGCGATGTCTTAGAAGCAGATCTTGGTTTCGACAAAGAGATAGTCAGCGTCGTCGTCGTCCGTGCCGCCGTTAAACAGCAGCCCGTTACCGGGGACGAAATTGCCCTCTTCAAGGCCGTCGTCGACGAACAAGTGCGCCCATCCGGCTTTGAAGGTCAGGTCTTCGCTGTAGTTGTAGGTCGCATACAGGCCGACTTCCCAGCCGAGTTCGTCGTCATTCTCCTCAGTGAAAATGCTGAGGAATGCAAACGGGGCAACCCGGTTCCCGTTAAGCCAGTAGAAGTGCCACGGGGCGTCGAACTCTTCGACCGCTTCGAAGTACGAGATGCTCAGCAGCAGCTCGACGTTCTCCGTTGGGCATGCGCTGACGCCTGCCCGGCCGATCCAGACGTTCGAGAGACTGGTGTTGTCGAGGAACTCGCTGTATTCGACGTTCGAGAACAGGCGATTGAAGCTAACGCTCGCATCGGGCCTGTAGAACGGCAGGAATTGCCTGAACCACTCCCAGATGTTGCCGATGTCGCGTTCATCCTCGCCGCCAAGATACACAAGGCCTAAGTACGCCCGAGGCTCCCAGGCCGTGTCGAAGGTGTAGCCGACTTCGAGGTTCATGCCCCACTCGTCGAAGTCCGCGTCGTCATCACTGTACAGGATGGGTGCGAACGTCGCGCCAACCATATCGGCTTCACCAAACTGATACGCTGCTTCGGCTTCGAAATCAATGGCACCGACGGTGCCGGCTCCGCGGAGGCCAATCGTATGACATTTCGTGACGTCGTGGTCATCGACGTCAAACACGTCTTCGAGCCATTCGCCAACCCAGCCCCTCGTGATATCCTCGTTCATCCGAGCGTCCCGGACCAACATCCAGTACCCATCGATCGTGATATCCTCGAGGCCGTTGTACGTGGCATAGATGCCGTACAGGTCGACATCGCCGTCTTCTTCCGTCGGACTGGTCTCGGCGAGCTTTGCCCATACGCCGGCAACCGTCACGAGGTCGAACTCATAGACGGCGAGAATGCCGTCGAACGACAGGCCCGTGAACATCGAGGACGTGTCGTTTACGCCGACGAGCCACTCGTTGCCGAGGCTAATCTCTTGGCGCCCGATCCGAAGGCAAAGCGGCAACCCCCACATTTCGCGTCCTTCGATGTAGGCCTGATAGACCTCGACATCGTTGACGCTCGCGGCGCGCATGTCGGCGCCGGTGATGTAGTTCGAACGAAAGTCCTCGCCCCAGATATCGTAGCTATCCAGCTCGATGACGGCGGTGACCTCGTCGGTGAAGTCCGCCGTGAACTTCAGCCGGGTGCGCTCCTCGACGAACGCCGTGCTGTGGCCGTTGTCGTCCCAGGACCATCCGCTCAGCAGAGCCCCTGCAGGAGCAGCCAGTGCGCCGATCGGCCGGGCCGCCAGTTGCAGGGCCGTCCACCGTACGTTGGGTGTACCGGCACCGCTGAGAGTCCAGAGCGGATCGACAAGCGGGTTCCGGGCGCGTGCACTGTCGACGCTGGCCTCCGGGTCGTACCAGTTGCCGCGAATGCGGATGCTGCCGCCGATATCAACGTTTTGCAGTTCCGCATAGGCCGGAATCGCGCCGATGAGAACCGCGACAAAAAGAATGACAAAAGTCTTACGCATGATGCGTAATCTCCTTCTATAAGTTTGCAGCCGCTCGTGCCGCTGCAATGTGGTGTAGGCACCGCGTGCCGCACCACCTAATCCAGCCCCGTGTGAGACCAAATGCATTCCCACCGATGGGCCGTCCAGAATACTTCCAGATTTATGCGAACATCGTCTCGGAATGATCCCCGTGAGGTGGGTCGCTTCGGCTCCCGTGCATCCCTCCTTCCGCCTCAAGAGTTGGGACCATTGCGGATGGAATTCGCAGACAGACCGCAATTCCGATCCTGCCTGAACACCCCGATTTCGGGGACAAAGTATAGCAGAGCAATTTTGTTATGTCAATACGAACAAAGCATTAAACCCATAAAATGCGCTTGTGCTTTCTCCGCTAACCCGGCAGGGCCGCACCGTGCTGGTGGGGCTGCCGGTCACGCCGGCAGTGTTGGTATGCCCCGGGAATCCGGGAGTACTCCGGCGGGAGAATCCGTGCGTTCTGGTCCATGGGGCGGACGAACTCGCAGCGTATGCCGGGTCTGGGCGCCGCTGGCGTTCATTGTGGGTTTTGTTGCCAGGCTCTGCCGAGGGTCAAGCCGTGTGCGATGAGGGGATCCTCGGTGAGCCCGTTTTGGCCCATCTTTTGGGCGATCCACGATTCGAGCCGTTCCTCGAGGTGGCGGGCAATATCGGGTTGTTTCTCGACGATGTTGTGGAACTCATTGGGGTCGCGTTGGAGGTCGTACAGCTCGCGCGGGGGCGAGCCGTAGAAGTCCTCGGCGCGCGCAAGGATGAACTTGTGTTGGAAGGTCCGGATACACCATTTCATCTGCCACGTGCACTCCAGGCTGACGACGAATTCGTGAAGCGGCGTGTCGGACTGGTCTTGCAGCAGGGGCGCAAGGCTTGTGCCTTCCATCGTCTCCGGAACAGGCACGCCGGCCAACTCGAGTATTGTGGGCGCCAGGTCCGCGTGAGTCACCAACAGGGGGATACGGCGAGGCAGGGGTCCTGTGGATTCGGGCGCATCGAAACTTGGTCTTCGAGACGCCTGTGTTCCTCGGGGCAGCCGCACGATCAACGGGACACGGATGTTGCCGTCGTATAGGCCGTGATGGTCGAAGAATATTCCGTGACGATACATGAGTTCGCCGTGATCGCTTGTGAGCACGACCAGCGTGTTTCCGGCAAGGCCGCGCTCCTCGAGTGCGTCGAGCAACTGGCCTACGCCTTCGTCGCAGTATCGGATCTCGCCGTCGTACAAGGCCTCGATGTAGTTGGCGTCAGTGATGTTTTTCCCGAGTTTGCTGAACCAGGTCTCGCGCCAGGTTTGACCAAGGGGATGTCGCGCGAGGCCGTCGAGACTGCGGTTGTTCGGGTCGGACGGGTCGCCTTCGTAGAAGAGCGTGCGATAGGCTCTTGGGGGCAGATAGGGCGTGTGTGGGTCCCAGTAATGGACGAAGAGGAAGAAGGGCTCATGGCCATGCTGCTGGAGCCAAGGGATGGCGCGGCGGTTGATAGTGCGGTTGTCGCAATTGATCGGGAGGGCGAATTGCTGTGACGGGTCGATGTAGAATTCATAGCCGCGGCGGAACCCGCGGCCCCACTCGGCCAGGTTGTCGATGGCACACGTCGTGTATCCGGCCTGTTGGAGCTGTTTCGGCAGCCACGGGGCCGCGTGGGGCACAACCGCGCCGCCGTGGGCCACGACGCCGTGCGTGATCGGGTATTGGCCGGTGTTAAGCGTGACAAATGCCGGCTGCGTGGGGATTGCCGGGGCGACGGCGGCCTCGAACAGGACGCTCTCGGCGGCGAACGCGTCGATGTATGGCGACGTGTTTCGTGTGTAGCCGTAGCACCCGAGGTGATCGGCCCGCAAGGTGTCGACTGCGATGAAGAGGATATTCAACGCGCGCGCTTCCGTGACGAGACGGCAGGAAAGCTGTACTGCGTTACGGGCCCGTGCCGTTTTTGGCCGCACAGCCTTCGCACCCGTCCCAGCAATAGGTGCAAAGCTTCTCCTTGGGCAGTCCGGTAGCCTTTACCAGGTCGCCCAGTTCTTGGTATCTCAAGGTTGTCAGGGAGAGGCGGCGTCGGATGTGCTCGACCATGGCGTTGTACTTCTCGGTGGCCGGATCGGCATATTGGCTTAGGTGTTTGTCGGCGGTGCCTTCGATTTCTTTTACGGCCTTGCGCGCGGCGAGGTCCAACTCGGAGCGGGACCGCGAGAAATTGAGGAACTTGCAGGCGTATACAAGGGGCGGGCAGGCGGGGCGCATGTGCACTTCGATGGCGCCGTAGTCATAGAATCGTTGGATGGTGTCTTTGAGTTGTGTGCCGCGCACGATTGAATCCTCGCAGAAGAGCAGCCGTTGTCCCTTAATCAACTCTTTGATGGGGATTAGCTTCATCTTGGCCACGAGATCGCGAACGCGTTGGTCCTGCGGCATGAAGCTGCGTGGCCATGTGGGGGTGTACTTGACGAATGGCCGCTTGTAGGGCGCCTTGGCCTCATTGGCATAACCGACGGCGTGGGCCGTGCCGGAATCCGGTACGCCGGCCACGAGATCAATGGTTACGTTGTCCTTCTTAGCCAGGGCGGCCCCGCACCGATACCGCACGTCCTCGACATTGATGCCTTCGTATGAGGACGCCGGATAGCCGTAGTAGACCCACAGAAACGAACAAATTTGGAGGGCGTCGCCCGGCGGGCCCTTTTCCTGGACGCCGTCGGGGGTGATTAAGACGACCTCGCCGGGGCCGAGATACCGCTCGATCTCGTAGCCTAGGTTCGGAAACGCGCAGGTCTCGGACGCGACAACGTATGCGCCGTCCTTGGCGCCGATTACGAGCGGTGTCCGTCCGAATCGGTCGCGGCCGGCGTAGATGCCCTGCGCTGTAAGCAAGAGCATCGAGCACGAGCCCTCGATGGCGGCCTGGGCGCTTTGAATCCCGGCCTCGAACGACGTTTCGCCGTTGATCAGGGTCGCAATCAATTCGGTCGGGTTGACGCCGCCGCCGCTCATCTCGGAGAAGTGGGTGGCTCGGTTTTCGAAGGCGCGTTTGGCGAGTTGGTCGATGTTTTGGATCACGCCCACGGTGACGATGGCGTATTGCCCCAGATGGGACCCGACGATCAGGGGCTGGGACTCGTTGTCGCTGATCACGCCGATGCCGCTTGTGCCGCGCATCTTCACGATGTCGTCCTGGAATTTCGAGCGGAATTGCGACGTCGTGATGTCATGAATGAACCGAGTGAACGTGCTGCCGTCGAGGGAGGCCAGGCCGCCTCGGCACGTGCCCAGATGCGAGTGGTAGTCCGTGCCGTAAAACAAATCGGACACGCAATCGGTTTTTGAGACTGCGCCAAACAGCCCGCCCATAGTGTCTTCTCTCCTCTTGCGTTGCGTTCTCCTGGAGCACTGTTTCCGGCCCATCGCGAGGGCTGCGGGGCCCCGAAAGCCGCGCTCGGCGCGTCCGGGCGCCAGCGCATGGTAGCACAGAGCGGGGGGGTGCGCAAAACCCAAAAAGTGCTGAGTAAGTATGATTGACTTCAAGCAGAAATATGGTATAATCGCTCAATAAAGATCAGTGGGCGAGGCCGGGAGAATTGGAATGAGCCCGCCGCGAAATAGGGAATTGGCGCCGAGACGATGGGATCGGTTGCGGGATGTGATTCGGGCACGGCAGGTGGTCCGGGTGGATGAGCTTTGCCGGCAGTTGAAAGTTTCGCCCGCGACGATCCGGCGCGATTTGGCGTCGCTCGAGTCGCTCGGCGAGATTCGGCGGGTGTACGGCGGGGCCGTGAGCCTTCAGAGCAACCTCGAAGAGCCCCTTTTTGACGATAAGACGTCCATCAAGGCGCAGGAGAAACGGCGCATTGCTCAAGCGGCGCTGAAGTTCATCGAGCCGGGGGACACGATCTACCTGGACGGGGGCAGCACGGTGCTCGAGCTGGCGCGGCTCCTGCGGGATCGGAACAACGTGTGTGTCGTGACAAACTCGCTGCGGGCGGCGCTCGAGCTTGCCGGGGCCGGGCCGCGTCTGATGTTGGTGGGGGGCGAACTGCGACGATTGAGCCAAACGCTTGTGGGGCCGCTGACGCGCAGTATGCTGGAGCGCCATCACTTTGACAAGGCGTTCATGGGCACCATTGGACTGACGCTTGAACAGGGATTGACCACAACCGATCCGGGCGAGGCCTATACGAAGGAATTGGCTATGCGCCGCTCCCGGGAGACTATTCTTCTGGTCGATAGCAGCAAAGTGGGCAAGGTTGCTTTTGCGCGGGCGGGCGGGATCGAAGACGTAACTGTGGTGATCACAGACGGCCATATTGAGGCGTCTGCGGCAAGAGCGTTGCGAAAGGCGGGGATTAAGGTTGTGCGCGCATAGGGTCCAGGAGTGCGCACGGAAGGGATGACGATGGCAAAGAAGACAACAACGAAGAAGGCCCCGGCGAAGCGGGCGAAGACGAGCAAGCCTGCGGCAAAACGGCCCGGGCCTGCCGCCACCGACGGCGCATTGAGGTATCCCAATTATCTGAGCGACCTGCGTCCGGATTTTGCGCCGTTCGAGATCGACTGCGGGACCATCCCGGCGTACCGGTTTCAAGGGGACCTGCGCACGGAACTGGAGGCGGGCCACATCGACGGCCAGACGGCTGCGGCGTTGCTCGAGGACATGCTCATGATCCGCGAGATGGAGTCGATGATCGTCAAGCTGCGGTCGGGGGCGTACGATCCGATCCGCGATTTTGATTATCGTGGGCCGACGCACGTCTCGATAGGCCAGGAGGCTACGCCGGTCGGGGCCTGCGCGGCGCTGCACTTCGAGGACCACATTACGAGCACGCACCGGGGTCACGGCGACAGTCTGGCCAGGGGATGTGCGGCGCTTCGGGTTATGACCGACGAGCAGTTGCGGGGCCGCGTGCCCCAGTCCAAAGGACGCACCCGGGATGAATTGCTCGAGGACGCCTTGGAAGACCACACCTATCGGGCCATCGCGGAATTGTTCGGCAAGGAGGACGGCTACTGTCGAGGCCGCGGCGGCGGCATGCACATCGCCGATTTCACGGTGGGGCACCTAGGTGCAAACGCGATTGTGGGCGGCGGCGTGCCCATTGCCACCGGGGCGGCGCTTGGCTGCCGGTATCTCGGGAACGGGAGCGTGGTCTGCTGCTTCGCGGGCGACGGCGCGTACGCGAACGGCGTGGTGCTCGAATCGCTGAATTTCGCCGCGCAACACCAGTTCATCAATGAACTTGCGGGCGACAAGCGGTTCGGCCTGCCGATTGTTTTCTTGATTGTCAACAACCACTACGGGATGACGGGACGCGCCGAGAAGGAAGTGGCCGGCATCGAACGTCTTGCGCGGCGGGCGGCAGGGTTCAGCGAGAACAATATGCACGCGGAAGTTGTCAATGGCATGGACGTCTTGGCGGTTCGGGACGCGGTGCTGCGCGCCGCTGCCGGCTGCCGGGAAGGAGCCGGCCCTCATCTTTTCGAGGTCAACACGTATCGCTTCTACGGCCACTCGTTGAGCGATCCGCGAAACGAGTACCGAACGGCCGACGAGGAGGCCGCATGGAAGCGAATTGACCCCATAGAGACGTTTAAGAAGCAGATCATCGAATGCAGCGTACTCACGGCCGATGAGGCGGCCGCGCTCGAGGAGACGGTGCGGGATCGGAACGCGCGCGCGGCCCAACGCGCCGCGGCCTCGCCCGAACCGGATCCGGCCGACGTCGTTAAGTACATGTACACCGACACCGCGGCGAGCGAGGTGCCCGCCGCGTTTCATCGGGTCGAGGTCATCGGCGCGCCGCCGACAATCAAGCGAACCGACGGACAGATCACGTATCGTGACGCAATCAAAGAGGCGATGATCGAAGAGATGCGCCGGGATCGCCGGGTCATTTTCTATGGCGAGGACGTGGCCGATTACGGCGGGGCGTTTAAGGTCACCAAGGGGTTGTTGGAGACGTTCGGCCGTGATCGCATATTCAACGCGCCGATCTCGGAAGCGGCCATTTGCGGCACGGCCGTGGGCGCGGCCA
>DUZM01000032.1 GCA_013349485.1 Candidatus Hydrogenedentota bacterium
CGAACTCGAGTGTTGCTCGCCCGGTCTCTTACTGGCGCCGAACAAGCAGTTCACGCATATTAGCCGAACCTATCGTCTCCGCGGCAACCGAGCCGCGGCGGCGCAAATATGCGCGCGGCATTTCAACGTAACGCTTGATGATCTGACCAAGTTCGATGCGAAATCCTCGTGATACGGCGCGAACCGTGGAGCGGGTCGCGCATACGAAACAGCAAGACGGCACTCGGAGGACGCGCGATACTGCGCTATACGCAAGATGTCGCCGACCTCTCGTAGACGAGCAAACCTGTGTTCGGAGAGAAACGCCATGCAGTTAGACGTTTCTCGCGCTGCGGCCCTATGCGCGTCGCTGCTAATCGTGGCGATTCTGCTGCCGATGTGCGGCGGCAGCGAAACAGCGCGGACGGATCAAAGCCGGGACGGCGTTGGGCGCATCATACGAATGGTCGCGCATACCTACATGCCCAGCGACGATATGGAGGTTTCGGAGCAAAACCCGTTTCCCCGCGGGGCCATCCGAGTGCTGGCCAAACACTGGGAGCGGCAGCACCCCGGCGTCAGAATCGAGTTCGTGCGCATACCCGACCAAACGGCCTACGTTTCTTGGGTACGGACACAGTGTACCGGGGGGACTGTCGCCGAAATCATCTTTTGGTGGCCGCCGGGCGACGAGCTTGGGCTAAAGGAGTGGGTTATTCCCCTCGATGATTACCTGGATCGCCCAAACCGGTACGTGAGCGGAAATGAGCGATGGCGGGATCTCTTTCTGCCGGTCTGCCTGAATCCGCCTTGGAAAGCCCGAGACGGACATGACTACTTCGTACCCGTTGACGTCTTCATGACCGCCGTTTTCTACAATAAGGATATCTTCGCTGAAGCCGGAATAGAGCGCTTGCCTGAAACGTGGGACGAGTTCATTGACGTCCAAGAGAGGATTCGCCAAGCGGGCTATGAGCCGTTCTGGTGCCCCGAGATGCGCTCCCACTGGCCCCGCTCGCTTTTTGGGCAACTGCTGTTCGACAAAGAGGTTTTCGAGCAACTGGATGTCCTCGAAACCAACGGCCGTATTGAAGGCGAAGAGGCCATACGCGGGGCCTCTTTGGGCATAACAGGTTTGCACGAGCCGCGTTTCAGAGAGTACCTCCGACTCATGAAAGAGTGGTCACAATACTGGAAAGGCGGCCCCAGCCTTGGCGGTTCTGTCGAATCGATCAACCTTTTCCTGCTCGGGAAACTGGCCATGGTGTGGCAGGGCGCATGGAGCCTTTCGCAAATGGAGGCTGACCCGTATGTTGAGTTCGAGTTCGGTCTGTTTGCATTTCCGCCAATGACAAAGGACACATCGCCTGTCGCGTCAGGGAGGAAGCCGCTCATAAACGCGTCTCCGGGGACGTGCTACTACGTCACCCAGTCTGCCGCGCGAAATGGCTTGGCGGACCTGTGTGCCGATTGGCTGATGTTCCTCACTACGCCCGAGAATTGCGAGGAATTAACACAAGAAACGACCGCTATCAAAATCCCGCCGGCCGTTGTAGGCACAAAAGTCGCGGCTGTGCTCGAGCCCATAATGACCTATGACATGAGCCTGCTCGAGGACCTCATTATCCCATGGGGGGACGGGAGCCCCGAGGCGCTTGACAATTGTAACCGGCTCTTTGAATTGTTTCTCATGGACGAGCTTGATTTCGAGGAAACCGTCTCGCGCATGGAGAAATGGTGGGAAATCGGCATTGAGGAGGCCATTCGCATCAACCAGCGGTTGTCTGACGAACAAGGCCGATGGGATATGGCGAAGTGGTAGACGCCGCGTCGAGCACAAAAGCCGACATCGTGCGCGGAATTCGCGCGTGCCGTTTCTACGTATATCTCTTGCCGACATTCGTACTTCTGGGTGTCTTCTGCTTTTACCCGCCAATTCTGGGATTCCTCGGGAGCTTCTACGAATGGAACGGGGCAAACGTCAAGATATGGAACGGTCTTGACAATTTCGCTAAGATGGCCCACGATAAAGTCCTCATCGCTTCCATTGGGAACCTTATAAAACTCGCCACATTCACCCTCATAACGAGTATAACTGTACCTCTGCTCGCGGCAGAGCTTATCTTCAACCTGCGCAGCTTGCGCGCGAAGTACTGGTACCGCGTCCTCTTGGTTGCCCCAATGGTTGTGCCCGGCATGGTGACGCTCCTGCTGTGGCAATTCATCTACGACCCCAATGTTGGACTCCTCAACGCGGTATTGGGTGTGTTCAATGTTCCGGCCCAGCGGTGGTTGAACGACCCGCATCTTGCCCTCTACTGCCTGATGTTCATGGCGTTCCCGTTTGTAGGCGGCATCACCGTACTGATATACCTGGCCGGTCTTAACAGCATTGGCCAAGAGGTATTCGACGCGGCCAAAATCGACGGGGCCCGGTTCTGGCAGCGCTTCTTCCGGATAGACGTTCCGCTTGTAATGGGGCAGATTAAACTGTTGCTGATTCTCAGCATTATTGGCGTTCTGAAGGGATACGGGGCCCAACTTATTCTGACCGACGGCGGGCCGGGCTATTCGACAATGGTACCCGGGCTTCACATGTACCACCAGGCGTTTGAATTCGACCACTTGGGTTATGCGTGCGCCCTCGGATTGGCCCTGTTTTTGGTGATCATCACGCTGACGTATCTCAGCATGAAAATAAGGAAACCGGAGACGGAATAGGGGATTTGCATGCGCAGTTGGGGGAGATGGCGGAAGCGCCTCGTCGAGGCCCTCAAACACGTCGTGATGGGCACCATTACCGGCCTGGTTTTCTATCCTTTCGTCATGTTGATAGTGGTCTCGTTCAAGAATACGGATCAGTTCATGCACAATCCGTGGTTCGTGACGTTCCCCCTGCATTTCGCCAATTACCCCGCTGCGTTGGAGCTGCTTGTACGCTACGCTGCGAACAGTGTGTTTGTGAGCGGCGTGAGTTGCCTTGGAACAGTCTTCCTTGCGGCGTTTACGGCTTATGTTTTTGCGCGATTCGAGTTTGTGGGCAGACAATTCCTATTCTACCTGATCATCTCTTTGATGATGGTCCCTGGAATCTTAGGACTTGTTCCCATGTTTATGATCGTGAAGCGCCTGGGATTGCTCAATACGTACTGGGCGCTTATCCTGCCCTACATCGCCGGCGGGCAGGTTCTCGGCATTTTCCTTTTGCGGACCTTTTTCTCGGCAATTCCGTCAGACTTGTTTGACTCGGCAGAGATCGACGGCGCCGGAGACTTCCGCACGTTCATCAGTGTTGCCATGCCACTGTGCAAACCGATGATGGCCACCATCGCCATCATAAGTTTTCATGGCACTTGGAACGACCTCATATGGCCTTTGGTGGTCATCAGCGACGACAAGCTCAAGACCATTACGATTGGTCTTCTCGCGTTCCAGTCTCGGTTTCAGAGTTACGGCGTGGCGGTCACGCAATACGGCCCCCTTTTCGCCGGCTACGTTGTCGCGGCCATTCCGTTGCTCGCGCTCTTCTTGTGCGCAAGCAGGTACTTTGTCGAAGGGCTTACCAGCGGGGCCCTCAAGGCATAGGAAACCTACGCGCCCCGGGAAGGCTGTGGCGGCCCAGAGGCAGGCGTGGCGCGTGAAGGCAGCTTTTCCCGATCCACTTCGGGGTGCTTAGTCGCCATGGCTTTGGTTAAGTCACTCAAAAGGCTGCCCACTACTTTCTCTAAAGGCCATTTCGAGCCGCTTCTTCGAAAACGGAACGCGCCTGAGGCTGATTTACCCTCCCCTTCAGCATCGACGAATCTAACCTTCAAGATGACCGTGCCGCACGGCTGACCGAAGATCAGGAATTCGCGTCTCATCGAAATACGCGCTTGAATCTCATACTCGTCCTCTTGTTCCCCGAAGTCCTCGAAAAGCGTGCGGACCTGTTGCACCATGGTGTCTTTTTGCTGCGCCAAGTCCGGCTTAAGCAAATGCATTTGCCATCCGGCAAGAGCCCAACTGCCTAACAACAGCAAGAGAATTAGGGCCAAAACCAACTGCCGCATCTTTCTCAAAGAGACTTTCATAGTTGCCTCCAAAAACTATTTTCCCCTTTTACATCGCGTACAGAGAATCAATGCTTTGCCGCCATTGTCCGCCGTAAGACGCCGCCCGTGCAATCCTCAGTAGCGACCATACGCCAAAGCTGCATCCCACATAGCCAGAACGTTCTGCGATTTGCAGGCCGGGTGTATCTCGGTGGTCGAGCCAAGGATGTATCTGCCCCCGGGCTTTGCAGCATCCAAGGCGCATTTTACCGCATTTTCCACTTCCTCTTTCGTGCCATACGGTAGGAGGTTGCTGCTGTCGATCCCGCCCATAAGGGTGAAGTCCGGCCATCCGTCACGAGTTTCCTTAAGGTGGTCCTTACCCTCCAGTTTCTCGATGGGGTTTACCCCGTCCACACCGGCATGTTCAAAGTTGTCCAATAGCATGAGATAGTCGCCGTCTGAATGGAAGATAACCTTGACGCCGCGCTCGTGCCAGGCGCGAACAAGTCGATCGAGCCTAGGGAAGAACTCGCGTCGGAGAAACTCCGGGGAAAACATCGGGCCATTCTTGCATGCAAGGTCCGCGTGCACCAAGGCCACCGGCGCAACCTTGGCATTGGCGGAGCGATCAACACGTTCGACCTCGTGCTTGTTGAGCGCCTCGAGCCACTCTGATACCAACTCCGGCTCCTGAGCATAGGCATAGGTAAACAGCTCCATTCCCAAGCGATGATACGCCACATCCAACCCGACGGGGCTCTCGGTAGGAAGCAGTAGAACGTTGTCGAGCTTAGCTTGCAGGTTCCGATACGCCTCAATGGGATCCTCTACGTTCTGTGTCCCAACGTTGAGTTCCCCAAAGAACGTGTACACGCTGTCTTTGGACATTTCGGCAAGTCGATCAATGCATTTTCGGATGTAGTCACACGCTTCCTTCTCGTTGCTGAACGGCCGCTCGAGAATCCAAGTCGTCCACCATTCTGATCGGTAAACGAAGCCTTCGTCATCCTGCCAGACGACATCTTCTATTGGCGGCCCGACACCGCGGGTCATGTCAACATATTGGCTCAGCACGGCACAAAGCAGGTCAAGCCCGTTTTTGGGTGTGACACGCTCGCCGGTCACGGACTCGAGGAGTTCATTATGCTGGACAAGTTCAAAGATGGGTACGCGGTCCACGTCATCACCGTTCATGGTTGCAAGAATGCGGTCGCGTGCCGTCATCGTATCGCCTGGGATGTTCCGCATCTTTTCTTCCTTAGCAGTTGTCCACCTGAACGGTGATGATGTTGAAGCGCACGGGACCTACGTAAGACGGCAGGCGCCACATCTCCTGCAAGTTTTGGAGAGCCACTTTCCGAATCATCATCGCTCGTCCCCCGTCTTAACGCTTGGCGCGGCTCGACGCGCACGCCGTCGACGTATACATAGGCATCGCTCGCCCGGGCAATACAGTGCCCCAGGACCTCGACCGTGAGCACGTGCCGGGTGGGCGAGGGCAATTTCCCTCTGAAGATGCATATTCCCCAGATATCGTCGGCTGAATACGTGTCCACGATATCCGGAGGGGAGTCATCGATGCTGATAGCAGCTTTGCCGCATTCAGGCCCCAGTTTCGAAAACACGAGGACGGCGCTGCCTTCGACCTCGAGTTTTGCGGTCGCCCCCTTCTCGTTCGAGGACATGATTGTCCCCGCATGGGCGGGGGACAGGTCGGTCTTCAGGCGCCAGGAACCGAGAAAAGAAAGGCCATCATCTTGTGCATCATCGTATATCGCGCATGGCAGCGCTCGCCGGCCTTGCGCCGCCGCCTTAGACGAGACGTTGCCGGCGCCGTCCACGGTGCGCACCTCGTAGACGGCGGCAAGTTCGGCGCCGACCGAATGGTCGAAGTAGAAACACCCTTTGGCGACTTTGTCTATCGGAAACCCATTCCGGAAGACCTCATAGTAGGAAACCCAGTTGTCGTCATGGCCCGGCTCCCATGCAATTTCCACCCCGGGATAGCCCAGATGCTCACCGAGGCGTTTGGCAACCGTCGACGGTGCGGAAGGCGGCAACCAGTCCAATGGGCTGCCGGGGTGCTTTGGGAGGTTGAGGTAAACCAGTTCGCCAGGAGGGACCTCGGACAGCGCGACGCCGTTGGCCATGAGATCGGCGCCTGTACGTTCTGCCGTTTCTTCACATTCCTGAAAGGACACGAGATAGACTTCATCAGGCAGCAGTCCTTTCGGTCTAATCGTCACCGGTGATTCGACTAGGTGCTTGGTGATGATGATGCCGCGCTTCCGATCCCGGCTGAGGCGCTGGAAATACATCGTGGGGTCATCGCCCACCACGTACGGCCTGTATACCTTTACCCACCTGCCTACGACGCCTTGGCTGTGCAAGTAATGGTAAATGTCGATGAGTTGCCGAACCCCTTCGAGCTTGTCCGGGTCCCACGTGTCGCCGGTCATGTCAAAGCAAAGTGTCAGCAACCCTCGCCATGTGGCTTTGTCGTATTTGTCCGGGTCCCACGAATCCGGCATGTGACATGTCTTGTCTGGCGGAAGAAGCAGCGCGGCATAGAAGTTGCTGAGAAGTCCCGCGCCGCCATCCGTGAATTGGATGCACGAAGAGTAGCTTGTGTACTCGTAGCCCAAGTACATTCCGCCGCCGTTGCACGCCTGGAACGCACAATCGGGATGCCTATCGAGAAAGCCCTTGATCAGGGCGCGAAAGCCTCTGTCCTGGCCGAGCAACGGGGTGTCGTCGCCATCGCGCGGACACGTGATGGCATTGTCGGTCCGCAACTCGAAGGGTCCCCATTGCGCGCGCAACGCATCGAGTTGCACGCCCAAATGCTCGACGGCGTCCGGTATGGACATGTCCATAACAACGCCAAGAAGCCATTCGGGGTGCTCTCGGGCGGGTCGGGACCCCGGTTCCGCATGGTTAATATGCATGTAGATGAGTTGTCCCATGTTCTGCAGGCGTAAGTACTCGCCCGTGGCGCGCCAGTCGGGGCCGTTCCAGTCGCCTTCGCGATCCCGCCAACCCCAGTCGCGATGATAGACATCCGCGCCGCAATAGCGCATCAGATCCGCCACCCGGAACACCTTGCGCGTCGCACTCGGGATATCCTGATAACCGGTGAACTGCTGCTGCATCCAACCCGTGCCTTTCCACCAGTACCCGAGCATTCGGATTGCGGGGAACCAACCCTCGCGGGTGTAATCCCACATGTAGCGGTACTGCCAGTCAAGACAGGCATTGCCTGCCTCATCGAGATCGCCCCGAAACAGACCGACAAAGGCCTTTGGGGTGCGGAATGATTCACCGGGCGCAAGGGTTTGGCAGTGACCGGCAACACGCAGGCTGACCGTAAGTGTGTCTCCCGGCGCCGTATCGAGGGCCGAGGTCCAGTGTCCGAAGTAGTCCCAACCGATGAACAGACCCGACTGCTCTTGGCGATTCTCGATGGCATACCACGGCGCGTAGCTCCACGAGCCCGGCCTGAAACTATATGTATCCGGTTTTGGCCCTGCGTAACCTGTGTTGCAGACAAAGCCGGTAACACGAACACGACCGGGCCTCGGGGTCGTCCAGACACGGCATGCATCCTGGCCCGGCTGGGGGTGCTGGTCACCGGCGCCGATGAATGGTGTGCCCGTGGGGCCGACTACCTCTGGGCGCCATTGCCTAATCCCGCGATGGTACACGAGGTCGACCAGTTCTCCGTTCTCGATGCAGCAGTAACGCCAGCCGGCCGCGCCTTGCTCTCCGCCGAATTCCTCGGAGGCTGCGTGACTCTCGCCGTCCTCATAGCTAATCGTTGGATCAAAGGCGGTCGTGTCACACGTCAAGTTCCTGTTCATGTTAACGATGAATAGGAGGCGATCCTCTTCCTGGATATCGACTTCAACATCGAAGGCCGGCCGAGACGCAGCATTCGGCACGTGTTGCCATCCCGATTCAGGCCAGACCTGCCGGTCATTATGCATGATCCGCGCCATCACGCCGTCACAGAAGCTTGCGTCCTCCGCGGTATCATCGAACGGGAAGGGGTCGTACGAGTCGAACGAGCGACGTTCCAATGTCAGCTTCTCGGTTCGCAGCTGCCCTGAACCCTTGACGGACAGCCCACCCGTGATCCAGTGCAGATCCAACGAAGCAGGCTCCCCCGGACGCGCGAGCAAGTCGAGAAAGCTTGGTTCCACTACTTCGATGGGCTCGTCGCCGACGTTCTCAAAAGTGAGCCACTCACGGATGATGCTCGTCTTGGGGTATACGACGTAGTGCTTTGTTACCTGCAATGAGTCACGGCGAAGCGTAATATCGAGCTGGAGTTCCCCGTGACTCAACTTCATCTGGTCCGATTTGACCAACGACCAACCGCCAGTTCTCCCGCTGATGCGCACCTTGTCCCGGCCAGCGGCCAAAGAGAACTCTTCGCCGACCGTCCCAGGTGGAACCATTTCGAGCCCGGCATTCTTATTCAGAAAGCTTCTGAGCAGGAACCTACCGTTTTCAAGGGTCATCGTCCGCTCGACCAGCGCTGTGCCGATGGTCCACTGCGACCCCTCGCACCGTACGTAAGCATCATCCGACTGCATAGTTGTGGCTTCCTCGAACGATGAAAACAAGGCACACAAAAAGCCCACCGCTCTCAGTACTGCCATCATTCCGTGCTCCTATCATGGTCTAGCGTCCTCCACGCCATCAGTCATATCGACGGTGAGACGCAGGGTCCTGAAACGCGGACGGCTGTGACGCTGGCATGAGTCCCCGGTTCCCCTTTATAACGGCCCGATCTCAAGTCTATTAATCCAGAGCGCACGTTCACTTGACCAGAACAGCCTCCGTGATTGATCTTCGCGGCACTGACCCAGTTGCACGCTTGGCTTGGTACTCAATCCGAAACTCCGCCTCTCTGTCGTTAGCGTTGAGAAGCAGGAAACGGTTCTCGGCGATTTGACTGCAAAACACACTATCTTTATCGAGGTCGCACACAGGCAGTTGTAGTCCGGCGAGCACGGTACGAAGCTGCGCGGCCAATCCATCCCAGCCAGACGTCCGTATGATCGCCCCTTTACCGACCTCCCGCCCGGCAGGAGTGTCGCCAAAAAGCAGTCGCTCAGGCTCATCCGTCGCTTCGACGCTCTCGAACCGGGGCACGTCCATCACAATGATTCGTCCGCCCTTCTTCATCCATTTCGCCACACGGCGTGCGTCTTTCGTCTCGATTACTTCACCATGGACTATCACAAGGATCTTGTAACGGGACAACGCGTCCGTTCGGAGCATGGTCTCGTCGACATAGTCGTAGTCCACGTAATCTCTGATGGCTGCCGCTTTGGGCAGGTAACTTCCCCATTCGAGCGTAATTGATACGTTGGGATACCACAGCGCCACCGGAACCACGGGTTCGGGCACGTGGAAAAGGTACTTGATGTGCCGACGCTGTGCCGCCATTCCCGACGCACTGTGCGTTAGGTGCCCGCTGTAATCAAAAAGCTGATTGGCGCCCGAAGCCGTGGCGTTGTATATCCGCGCCACGATCCCAAACTCGTTTTGTGGGTTCGCCGGCTCGAAGCCGAAATGGACGCCATAGTGCCTCCCCGCTGAAGCCACCCAGCGCGTGATGCTGAAATTCAAGGGATAGTCCGAGGCCTCGTTCGTAATGCGGATCCCGGCATCGTGCTTCGCAGCGACGCGACACTGCGCGGCGAAGTCGGCCCCTTGCTCCGGCCGTGCATCGCCGCCGGTGCACAGATAGATTGGCGTGTTCGGAAAGTGATAACGCGCCCTTTCCATCCAAAAAGCCGCAAGATCCGTCATCGATGCGCGATACCATTCAACAAAGTCAAGCCAGCGACGCCGCATCTGCGGACTCTTGTTGTCCGTAAGTCCACGACGGAATTCAAGAAGTCCCTCTCCTCTACCCGGTACGTCCAACTCGGCCCAGGACGCGAACTCCGTGCCCCACGCGTCGTTGACCCTCTTGATGCGGCGATAGCGTTGGCGGGCAAAGTCTCGGAAATCGGCCAGAGCGTACGCGTCGCCGCACCAAAACCCGGGGTGGTTGTGGTAAGGGCCGGGAACCCTTTTGGTCCATTCGCCAAAGACCGAGTATATGGCTTCGCCGAAATCGCCCTGAATACCCAACAACACTGATTCGATCACGTCCGAATCCCGGTAGCGTTCCGCAAACTCGGCCAGGAATCGGTCGATCCATTTCGGCAGGTGCGGGTTCCAGAGCGACTCTATTTTGCTGTCTGTCCCGTGTTCAAGGCAACGGCACGGAAAGTGTTCGTCGCTTGCCCGGAACCAGTCAGGCGTCGAGTACGCGGGGCCAAGGATGAGAAAAGGCACCCACTTAAGGCCAACGTCCTTCAGCACGCGGACCTGTTCGTCCCAACGGAACCAATCCCACCGGCCTTCGCCACGTCGTTCGCAGGTCTCCCAAGTCACGTAGCTCTGGACGCTGGTCGCGCCAAGGTACTTGAATAGCAGCGCCGACACCTCGTCCGCGTCGACCCCGAAGGTGTAGGACATGCCTGGGGGCTGTGGATTTGGAGCCCGTTCTCGCATTGCCTGCTCGAGACGCTCTCGGTTCGATAGCACCGCTACATCAGGTTCTTCTGCATACAGCTCCAGGCGCGCCACGGCTAGGTCCCCTGGATAATACAGCCGGAAGTCCGCCCCCGCTTCCTGCAGGCCACGCAAGTGTGCATCCGTCACGTGCAGCAGCCCGCGCGTCCACTTGCCGCCATTCGTCGTCACCAGCCCTGGGCCATGCTCGTAAGGCGATCCTGCCGAATTGTATTGAAGTCTGACGACGCCGATGCCATCGTCGAGGAAGTCCACGATCATGTAAAACTCTTGGCCAATCGCTTCCCTAACTTCAGGCGAAACCTTGAAGTAGATGTAATTGCTTGGCGCATCCAGGCCAATCGCTCTTCTTCCCTCGATGTTGCGGCATTCCCATACTCCGTAAGTGCCCGTGACGACGTCCAATCCTCTCTTGTCACCCGGTGCAAACGTGGCGATTGGGTCAGCAAATGCAACGCCAGCACACCCGAGCAACACGCTGCATGTGAATAGGCTGATAGACAAGAGTCGCGATTTGCCTCTGTGTCCATATGCCTTAAGTCGCCTGCAAGTTCTATGATCTGTCATCGTGTTCATACTCCGCAATCACGATATCTGCTCCGGTCCTTCTGAGACGCGCCAGACTACTCCGCGAAGCCTCATTATCCGTCACCAACGTGATCCCGGGGCCGAGCGTCGTGACGAGGGCAAGACTGTGCTTGTCGAGTTTGGAGCTATCTGCGAGGATCATCACTTTGGAAGCCTGTTCGGCAACGAGCGCATCCAGTTGCGCTGTGGGTATGTCTGCGGCGTAGACATGCCCTCGTGTTGTATCTATGGCGTCCGCGCCAAGAATCGCAAGATCGAGCCTAAACTCCCTGATCCGCGTAAGGGAAAGCTCCCCTGCAAGGTCCGGGCTTCGTTTGGCCAAGACACCGCCATATACGATTACCTCAAAAGCGTCGCGGGAGAACAACTCCATGGCCACTCGAAGGTTGTTGGTGAAGACTCTCAGCCCCATGTCGTCGGAAAGGGCGCGCGCAAAATGCAGTGCCGTTGTGCCTGTGTCAATGAAGATGGAACACGCAGCCCGAACGTGTTTCACTGCTGCGCGCGCGACTGCAGCCTTCTGCTTGCCGCGCAACGCGTCCTTTTCCGTGAAAGACAGTTCCGGCACCATCGGGGACTGTATCACGCAGCCGCCGTGAGTTCGTAGAACAACTCCTTCCTGTTCCAACGATGCCAAGTCCCGCCGGACCGTCATCGACGTTACGCCCAAGCGGTGAACAAGATCCCGCACGCGCAACGACCCCTGTTGCGCCAAAAGGTGGCGAATAGTCTCACGTCTTTCCTTCTGCGGGCCGTCCTTCATCCGAATACGTTGCCTCCAGTCAGGTAAACGGACTGACACAGGGACGAGTCCTGATGTCCTAGGTCCGTGGCTGCGCTCCGTCGATAGTCTGGCCACCTCTCTGCTCTGGCTTGGTTCCTCCTCAGTGATTTGACCCACAAGTCGTCTCGCATTGTCGTGAAGAAGCGCCCTCACTGCGTCTTCTCCGAGTCCGAGCCGACGGCACGCTTCTTTCAAGGCCCTCAACGCTTCATACATGTACAATGTGTATTGCGCTTCGATCTCAGGCGACTCACGCTCGGTATTGAAATGGAATGGATGGGAGGTGCGGTTCACGTAATGACGACCGTGCCATTGTCGACGTCCACGCAGGTAACAGACGGGATTGTCTGTTCCATAGAGGATGCGCGTATAACCGATCGTCCTCAGGGCAAACTCGTGGACATCAGGGTTTAACACCGCAGAGTTGTCGAAGTATATCTCGGGATCGTCCGTAAGAGGTCGCAGACCTTCCTTCGCATGCGGCAACGTGTAGCAGCGCCCCAAGTGCGCCACAACGAGCCGTACATGCGGGTAACGACGGCGGATTTCCCTGATTTCCCTGATGTTGTCTGGATGCCCGAGCCTCTCAGCCCGAGGTACATGCAGGGTGACCCAGGCCCGCCGCGAGTCGAGGACCTCGAGTTGGTGGTGCGGCAGGAAACTGAAGATGCTTGATTCCAGATGTTTGTCCCAGTCAGCCCGGTCATACTCGATGCAAGCGTAGTAGGGTTTGACGCCAATTACGCCGGGTTGGTCGAGGATGGCCTCGACTTGCTCGGCCACCCAGGCAGGGCGAACCACTGCAAGCGTGTACCAGCCCCGCTCCGCTGCCTCAGCGCGCAAACTCTCATTAGCCCCGATCAAGTCCCAGCCGAGATTTGGAAGCCCGAAGGCCAGACAGCACACCTCTCTTTGCGGAAAGACGGTGCGATATGCCCTTTCTGCCGTCTCCGCCTCTTGCCCGTCGCTCAGTTCCGCCGCCCAGTGAGACCGCCGCATTTCCTCGGAGACTGTATCGACGCGATAGCGGGGATTGACTACATGCACGTGGGCGTCAAATATCCGCCGAGGCGCCCATTCTTCAAGATGCTCGTGCCAAAAGCGGCGGTCCACATCCGTGTACGTGTGGACACCGTGGAGTGCGATCTCATCCATTTGTCGAGCTGAGTCTCCTGTTTCAACAGAAGCTAACCTTTTTGAAGTTAAGTTAGACAATGACCGTACATCGCTCCATTCCCGTGAACGCCGCGAAAGCCCGAAGCCCTTCCACGTGGTCGCCGAGGATTATGGCGCTGTGGTGCGTGCCGCCCAACACGGAATAGCGTTCCAAGAAACTGCTGACGGGCACTGGCGAACGGATCCAGGCGCGTATCCAGTCTCGAGCCTTTTCGTGTGTGCCGTCTTCAAGAACTTCGACCGGGGCAACGGTCAACTGGAACGTATCCTCGGATCCCGGTGCAAGATTGACAAGCGTGGCAGGCCCGGGCCTCGGTGCACAGGCCAGACAGGCCGGGTTCCGGAGACCCCCAAGCCGGAGGCCTTTCTCGAACAGCCTCGGTTTGTCGCAGGCAAGCGTCGGGTTAAACTCCCCCATATGAGAAAGGAACAACGAGTTCCCTTCCCAATCCGCACAGAACATTTCGGTGAACGAAGTCTCTGGACACGCGGCCAGGAGTGCGCTCACAAGCGACGCTGTCGGCACATCCCCTTCCCCGGCATATCCGATGCCGCACGCCATGCACTTGCAGCACTCCAGGAACGGCAAGACGTCCACGCTCTTGTCCCCGGACTCGAACGCGGCGAAGTTCAGCGTGACCGCCCCACAGCCTCGCTTGGCCACACACCGTCGCAGGCCCAGCCCGACGCGCACGGCGCGCCGATGCGTTTCCGCTTCTATATCGACGGCGAACCGCTCCCGGTCAAGCTGCACTTCTTGTGCTATCTCTTCCTCACCGACCTCTTGCACTTCCTGAGCCAAGTCGCGCGGCGCAATTCGTTCGACTTCGATCCCGAATCGGTCCTGCAAGAGAGACTCATCAACGAGGAAATCCCCCATCCCGGGGAACGAGGCGCCAACCTGCAGCACACGCATGTTTTTGAACTTGTTGGCTGCACGCGCAAATCGGGCCACGCTCGCCGCACGCCCCACCGCGCGAGGATCGGTGAGATGGCCCGCGACGATCCAGAAAGGCTTTCCGCGCCGCCGCAACACACTGGCCAAATCCTGCACCCCGTGTATGCCGTGGTTGAAGAGCATGCGTTCTGGATCCGCGTCGCGACCAAATCGCTTGTCAAGCGTCGTGTCGAGCATCAGCACCGGCTTCCCAGAACCGCACAACGCGTCCGCCGCCTCGAGCGATGGACTGTAGGTCAGATGGAGCGTGACTATGAGATCGACCTCGCGCTCGGTGAAAAGATGGATCGCATTTTCGCAATCTGGGCGCATTCGGCACACAGGCGAACAGGTAACCCTGATTCCTTGACCCGCAAACGCTTGTTGGGCTTGCTCAGTCAACGGCGCCATTTCGGAAAGCAGATCCGGGAGGATTCCGTCATAGAGCTTAAGGTAGAACGGCATCAAGCCGACGTGCGCCTTGAATTCCATTGCGCCAACTCCTTCACTCAAGTTTATAGGTCTGAGAACGAGCGACCTCGCCGTAGACGCGTTCGATCACGTCCGAATAAAGCTTGTACCCTTGCGCCAGCTCATTCCCATCAACAAGGCGGGGCAACCGACACACTTTCCGCGTCGAACAATGGGCCGGCTTTCCTCCGAAAGCGCACAGACAGCCCCGAGCCCCCGCCCAGTCATCCTCAACAACGCAATAGGCCGGCAGTGGGCGGAACAAACGCGCGATTAGTTGCTGGAACGGCTGCCCTCTGCTTGCACCGCCGCACAAGACGACGGCATCCATGACGCCCCGTTCCTGCAATCCCGAGAACACGCGGAACAGTTCATAGGCCATTCCGGCTATTACGGCCCGAAACATATCCGCTTTCGTGGTCGCGGGGGATATTCCCATGAAACCGCCACCCCCCGCTAGATGTGGCCGGAAAGGGTTGGGCCTATACAACCACGGCAACGCGACCAATCCCCGCGGAGGAAGAATGCGCCCCTTGAGAACCGCGGCATGTGTGGCCAGTGCCTTCTTGAGACTGGCGTGTACGAACGTTTCGAGTCCCCAATCCCAGGTCACGTTGCCCGAAAGAAGCGGTTGAATCACCAGTCGCCCTCGTCCCGAAGGGTCGGGAATCACAAGTTGGGAGGGCGACGATCCGCGCGCGGGCGCCGGCAGGCGAAAACTGCCTACCCACGCGGTGCCGAGCGAGCACGCAAGCGGCTGCTTGGACGTGTGCGCGACGGAAAGGAAGCCGGCCTCTTGATCCATGTACGGGCCCGCAACTGGAATACCCTCGGACAGTTTCAGGCTTCGCGC
The DNA here is from genome assembly GCA_013349485.1 of Candidatus Hydrogenedentota bacterium. Classification (GTDB taxonomy): domain Bacteria; phylum Hydrogenedentota; class Hydrogenedentia; order Hydrogenedentales; family SLHB01; genus DUZN01. The sequence continues at coordinate 15,423 of DUZM01000032.1, forward strand.
GGCTTCCTTGCGGAGCGGATGAGTCGTGTGGCCTTGCCGAACCGGCGCAAAAAAGGCCGCGGTTTCGCCCACTACCCTGGGGCCATTGTCACTCAACCTTGCTCTCCGGGCGTCGTAACAGCCCGATTGGAGCGCATGGCACGGGTCTTGGCGCCACTGCCCCGTCAGGTTGAAGTACAAGTACTCTCCCGCGCCAATGTAGATGTTATCATGATGAAACAGTTCCGGACGGCGCTCCCTGAGCCAGTGAATGCGGGCAAGTCCCATGCCCGGCTCATCGCGCAACGTGAAAGACGCCCAGTACTTGGGACCTTTCTCGGCCATGATAGCCTCGATATAGGGATACGCCCTGGCATCATTCCAAAGAATCATCGAACTTAGTGCGGACCCGGTCCGGCGGTCAGCGATTATCGTGCTGCCTCCTTGGCACGCCAGTCCAATACCTCTCACGGCACTCCACTGCTTCTTCGAACCGGCACACTGCGAACGAACCTGGCTGCAGGCGGAGCAGACGCCCTTCCAGATCCCCACTGGCTCCTGCTCGCGTTTCCCTTCATGGTCGACCTGCGTTCGCAGTCGCTGTTCGTAACGGGCGACAAGCGCTCCCGTCTTCGCATCAAACGCTGCAACCTTTAGCGTGGTCGTTCCCAGATCGATGCCTAAATACATATTGCTTCCTATAGAACCGTGATAAGTTCCCGTTTACGATGGGACTCCAACGCGGCAGTCGATAGAGCGTGCTGCAAACGGGTCTCCTCAGGCGTTGCGCAGCCTGCAAACGGGCTAAGCCGGTTGCCGTGCGCGAACTCATGCAAATACGCGGCCCACATCTGCAGAATCGCGTCGGAAAAACCGAATTCGAATATCGCGCCCGTAATGGTCTTGAATGCCGTCTCGTGGCCCATGTCAATACGTTGCCATGTCTGCTCTCGGCCTTCATACTCGAGGCGCTCGAGCATGTTGGCGTTCTTCGTGGAAAATCGGGCGCTTGCCCGCGTGCCTAGGATTTCGAGATACCAGGTATTCTTCTCGCCCGGCGCAATCCGTTCTGTCTTCATTGTCAATGGGAATACAGAACCCGTAACGGGGTCGCGCATCTCGCACAACAGCGTGGCATTGTCCCAGGTTGTGCACGGCGCCCGTCCCCCTATTCCGTCAGGGCGCTCCGCCACAACATTCGAAAGAATGGCTCTGACGTTTAGAGGGCGCCAACCGGCCCGAAAAGGAACATGGTACACGTGCATGCCAAGGTCGCCCAAGCAACCATACTCCCCGTTGAACTCGATATTCCGTTTCCAGTTCAGCGGCTTTTGAGGATCCAAGTCGCTCGAATGCAGAAACCCGCAATTCACCTCGAGCACTGTCCCAAACGCCTTTTCCTCAATCATGGCGCCAATGCGCTGGACGGCGGGAAAGAAAAGGAACTCCGAAGAGCAACGCACGAAGCACTCAGGATGTCGGCCGATGCTTTCCAGAATGGTGTCGTTGGCCGCCTTGTCTATACCAAACGGTTTTTCTCCCATCAGGTGCTTCCCGGCTCCGATTACGTCGCAGTAGATTGGTTGATGCAGATGATGCGGGACTGCCACATAGACGGCATCGACTGCGTCGTTCGCCAGAAATTCCGCGTAATCGGTCGTCACCTGGCGTATCGAGGAGAAGTTGTTCGTAAACCACGGGAAAGCGTGTCCCCGTCTGCTGCAAATGGCAACAATCTCGGGCTTCGTGTCTATGTCCGTGAGGCAGCACCAGCGGGCGACTGCGGCGGCAAACTCTCGCCCCATCAGACCACAACCAATGATTCCGAACCTGAGCGTTTTCAACGTTACCTCCACTTTCTGTTTTGGATGTCTCCGCAAGGAGTCATTATATCGCACGCAAAACCGCGCCGCTTGCGGAAGTAATGCGCGCTACGCCCATTCTTCAGGGGCCACACTCTCAGCTTGGGACCCTCCCTTCG
>DUZM01000033.1 GCA_013349485.1 Candidatus Hydrogenedentota bacterium
CACGAATTCCGTTTGGACGCCTTCTTCATGCGGCGCCGCTGTCCCAGACTCGGATTTCGCGGCCACGCCTTGGCCGGATCGATCCAGCGCCCCCGTCGACTCGCGACGCCGAGCGGGCACCTGCAATGTAGGCTGCGGCGATTGCAGTGAAGGGCCCCGGGGCGCGAAGCGAACGTCGCGGGGCGCCTCGATGGCCGCCAGCCGAGCCCGGACAATCTCACGCACGGCGTCTCGCGCAACCCGTTCGTCGCGGAACTTCAGTTCGCGTTTCGTGGGATGCACATTGATGTCGACGAGTCTGGGCGACGCTTCGAGGAGCAACATCGCTACAGGATGGCGGCCGATGGTAAGGAGGCCGCGATAGGCGTCCTCAAGGCCGTACTGCAACGCGCGGTTGAAAACCGGCCGGCGGTTCATGAAAAAGAACTGGTGAGACCGCTGCGAGCGGGTCAGGGCGGGCGTGCCAATGAGGCCCCCAAGCTTGAGCGGAGCCCCGGGGCCCTCGATGTCGATCAGATCCTTGAGGAAGTTGAGTCCCCATATCAAAGCCACCCGTTCACGAAGGTCAGCATTCTCAGGAATATCGAGGAGGACTTTGTCGTTGTGGCTGATCTGAAAACCCACGCCGACCTCCGCGAGGGCGTGCCGCTGTACGATGTCGATGCAGTGGCTCAGTTCCGTCGTGATGCCCTTGAGAAACTTCGCCCGCACCGGCGTGTTGAAATAGAGCCGGTTGACGCTGACGCGCGTGCCCACAGGCCCGCCCGTCTGCGACACGTCGCGGAGCACACCGCCCTCGATCCGGATCCTGGTGGCTGACTGGTCTACGGCGCGCCGCGTCACCAACTCGAAGCGCGATACAGCGGCTATACTTGGCAACGCTTCCCCGCGAAAACCCATGGTAACTATATTGTCGAGATCCTCCGCCCTGCGTATCTTGCTGGTCGCGTGACGCTCGATGGCGAGTAGCGCATCGTGTTCGGCCATGCCGTGCCCATTATCAATGACCTCGATGGTCCGGCGTCCCGCCGCCACAAGACGCACGCCGACCCGCGTCGCCCGCGCATCGAGCGCGTTTTCGACAAGTTCTTTAACGACCGATGCAGGCCGCTCGACCACTTCGCCCGCCGCGATCTTGTTGACCACGCCCTCGGGTAGAATTCTAACCGGCCCTATTCCGCCTCGAGTCGGCATCCGATTGTCTCCCTTGCCGCAAACAGCAGATTGATTGTAAGAAAGACGCCTGTGCACTCGCAAGGAGAATCCGTGGTGTTACAACGAGTTCTGAGCCGGGATCCGCGGGGGCGGTGTACACCGTCCGCAGAGTTCCAGGAGGCGGCGGCCTGCGAGCTGTCTGCGCGGCCTCGCCTTACGCTCCGAGTCCGTGCGCTGGCCCGCGGACCGCTCGCCGGGTACAGTCCCGCTTCCTGGTGCCCGCTCGGGCACGGATTGGGGCATATCAAGTTATCTTGACACGACAGACCGACTGAGGTAAACTCTTAACAAGATTTCGCTGTACGGAGATAACCGAACAAAGTGAATCATGTAAACAACTGCAGATGGAGGCGTAACCCGATGAAACATGTTAGGCGGATGAGCAAGCCCGCCCCGCCCCGTGCGGAGGTATGGCAGACTTGGATTTGCGAGTTGAATCGGCAGCTTATTGACAAAGGGGGCGAGATCCCGATTATCACGGTCAAGTGCGACTATCCTGAGGATACGGGGACTACGTAATACTCGACGTTTTCCGCTTTCCTGCTCGAGGATGCGGCGCACTGAGCCGCGGCGATTATCGGATTGCCATGGTGTGACGAAGGGGGCGAACGCCTTGCCCAAAAGGCGTTGAATCCCATCGTATTACGGAAAGGAGAAAGACCTGTCAAGATGCGCGACGATCGGCAGGTTCGGTTCTTTTTTCAGAAACTGTTGACAATATTGGTGTTGTGTCGCATAATATATCTGGAGAAAAAACGCACTTTGGGGATTGTTAGTCTTCAGCCGTTACGGCAGACCACAGTATGCCGCTAAACAAACGGGTGACAACATGAGTTCTAAGGGGATGGAGACTTATGTCTAGGAAATATGCGCGTCGGTCCTTCATGTTTGGTGTGCTGGTTTCTATCGTCATGGCGGGAGCGGGTTGCCCCGACGGGTTTACTATGCCCAGCTTCGAGGTCGTCTATATCCCCGACACCGTCTTGGAGGACGTGGTACGGGACACCATCGGCAAACCGTTCGGCCTGTTGACTCGGAACGATCTCATGGGTGTGCAGCGGCTGGACGGCAGGGCGCTCGGCATCAGCGACTTGACCGGGCTCGAGTACTGCACCAACCTTACCTGGCTGAATCTCAACGACAACAACATCACAGACCTCACCCCCCTCGCCAATCTCGACAACCTCGAGTTCCTTTATCTCAATAATAATGACATCACGAATATCACTCCGTTGGCGGGGCTCTACTACCTGAACGAGGTGACGTTGTCGACCAACGAGGTCTGGGACCTGAGCCCTTTGGTCGAGAACGCGCTGCACAGCCCCGGCTTCGGCGACGGGGAAGGCGATTTCGTGACGGTCGACGCCGAGGATTTCGTCGACGGCAGCGGCGTGCCGCTTGACGCCGCCATCGCCGAAGATGTGGAGACGCTGGAAGCTGAGAACGTTGAGGTCATCTTCACGGTGTCCACAACTAAGTAGGCAATTCCCCAACGGGTTTCGGCCGCGGGGTCTCTCGATCTCGGCATGCGCCGAGGCGGCCTGGGACGACCTGGGGATAGAACAACAGTGGGGAATGTTCTATGACTAATCGAGTGCGGCCTTGGCTCGGAATCGTTGTCCTGACGTTGGCCTGTTACGCCCTTGGGGGTTGTCCGGGGGACACCAATCCACCGGCGCTGAGCGTCGAACCTAGCAGTCTCAACCTAGGGGCGACCTCCACCAGCGACAGTTTCACGATCGGCAACGTCGGAGGGGGCACCCTCAGTTGGACCGTCAGCATCGACATCGAGGGCGGCGGCAATTGGTTGACGGCATCGCCGCTCAGCGGAAGCACGACCACAGAAACGGATCGGGTAACCGTCACCGTGGATCGAACGGACCTCGCCCCTAGTCCTGACCAGCCTTACAGCGCTACCCTGACCATCACGTCGAACGGCGGCAGCGACGAAATGAACGTCTACATGACCGTCCCGGGCGCCCCATTGATCGAAGTCAGCGCCACGTCCTTGTCGTTTACCGATGACGACGAGACGGCCGAGCTCCTACTCAGCAACACGGGCGACGAATTGGTCACGTGGGTGTCGGATGTGACGGACCCGAGCGATCCCGAGGCGACCGTGCCGTTCACGGTAACGCCCAGTTCCGGCACGCTGAGCGCCACCAGTCAGGCAACGTTAGAGGTCAAACTCGATTCGAGTCTGCTCAACGACGGGACGTATCAGTACACGCTTCTAATCGACTCCGATGCCGGGGATCGCGAGGTGACGCTCGATGTCGAGATCGGCGGCGGCGTCGGCGGCGATGTGCTTGCCGTTAACACGCAAACGCTTGATTTCGGCACCGAGGCCTACGAGTTGACATTTGAGCTTTATAACGACGGGTATATAGGCACGGTGCTGGAGTTCACGATCGAAACGGACCGACAAGACCTCCTCAGCATTTCGCCCATGAGCGGCACCAGCGAGGGACGGCGCTCGGCCGTCGACGGCGAGGTCGCGGGTACGCTGGATGTGCAGACCATAACGGTATTCGCCGACCGAACCGCCCTGGTGGGCACGAGCGACACGGCAACAATCACGATTGCGGCCGCGGACGGGACCGAGGTCGAAGTAACGGCTACGGTCGCGCAGGCCCCGCTCATCGTCGAGGGCGCCCTTAACCGCACCCGGCCGCCGTACCTTCAGCGTTTTGTGTTTCTGCTGCGCGACTCGGCAGGGGAGGCCATCAACACCACGCTCGAGGAAGAGATGGAGAAAATCCGTTTCTTCATCATCGAGGACGAAATGCCGCTTGACCTGGATGAGACGAATTATGTGGTCCAAGGCCCCGAGAACCTGAAGTGTAACGTCGTCGTCATGCTCGACCTGTCGGGCAGCATGTACTATGCCGGCGTCGACGACCCGGTGGATCCCTTGGCGCCGGGCGAGGCCATCGAGAGCATGTTCGAAGGCGTTGCAGCCTTCATCGACTGGTTGCCTGCCGGCTATCAGGTTGCGTTGATGGAACACCATGACCGCCAGCAGACGGAACGCCTTATTCATGGATTTACCACGGACAAGGACGCCTTGAAGACGGCGCTGCAAGCGTTCTCGGTTCCCGTTGCTGACCATGGGGCCTCGGAGTTGTATGAGGCCCTGATAGACGCGTGCATTCGTCTCGGCGACGAAGATGCATCGTTGCCGCCCTTTGACGATGCGGATGTCCAGGCCATCGTTTTCATAACGGACGGCCGCGATACGTCTTCCGTCAGCGACGCCAGCGCGGTTATTGCAGAAGCCGGCAACGCCGAACAGGGACGCCGCGTTCGCTTATATCCTGTGGCATTCGGTGAATCCATCAACACGACGGACCTCACACAGCTTGCGCAAGAAACCGGGGGGCACCGGTATGACGGACCCTCGTTGGACGCACTCGAAGACCTACTCGGGACGAGCGTAAAGAAAGGAAGAATCTGGACTGAGCTTGAGCGTCAAATCGTATTGACCTATCCGACGCTCTTCACAGACGAAACGCATACGTACAGCATACGTGTCGAGTACCAGATGGACCAGGATACGGCGCTGAGCGCCTATTTCGAGCACGACGGCCTGTTCGCCCTGGGTGACGTGCGCGCCGGCCAGATCACGTTGCGCACCTCGGGTATCAGCGAAGACGGGGTCGCGGAGGTCTTCGTCCGCGCCGAATACGTTCCTCGGAACACCTCGTTCTTCCGGCTCCGTTTCATTGTCCCAGATACCATTACCTTGACGACAGACAATTTCGACCTGCTCGAGGATGATGCGGGGCTCTTGGCCGGGTGGCGGATGCTTGAGGACGACACGTGCGAGGGCGCATTCATTTTCTTGACCGAGGAGGACAACAGCGTCCCTTACGGTTCCTTCGGGAATCTGATGAAGCTAACGTTCGAAGGACTCGACCCCGACGTCGATCGATTCGATATTGGGTTTAGGGTGGACAATGCGGTTTACATCAACCCGCCGTTCACAAAATATTTCCAGTATCCGAACGACTTCCTGAACAACACGCCCGGCGATGGGGATTTTGTGCTTACGGTGCGTTCGAGTTCCGACACGGCGACGATCAAAATCTTCGCCCCTCCCGACAACGGCTATGACATCGACAATCCTGATTTCTGGGATCGCGATCTCGATACGGTGCCGGATTTCGAGGATTTGCTTCCGGACTTCAACCCGGATGACCCCGCGAATTAGAAATAGGGGAGTTTAGTTGCAGGTTGCGGCGCGCCGACGACCGCGCTGGGGCATTTGTTTGCTCACAGGAGCCAACGTTGCCATTCCGGTAAAAAGGAGTTGTCTATGCCACGCAAAACATTTCGCCTCGCCGAGATCCTGTTGTTGCTTGCCGTTGTTGCGGCGTCGGGCTGTCCAACAGGCACGCCGGTACTATTCGTTTCGCCGAGCAGTATCGACTTCGGGGCCGACCCAGAGGACGGAGTCAGCGAAACGTTCACCGTCTCGAACCGCGGCACCGGTACGTTGACGTGGTCCATAACAAACATCCCGTCGTGGCTGACGGTGTCGCCGTCAAGTGGAAGCGTTACCACGCAGGCACAGACGGTGACAATCACGCTCAACATTGATGGCGTCGCTCTCGGAACATATTCACAGGACCTCCGAGTCACCTCGAACGACGGCAATCAAGACGTAGCCGTTCGTTTTGCCTTAGTGGGACCCTCCGAACTCGCGGTCGCGCCGGAATCCCTCGCGTTCGGCATGGAGACGGATTCAGATACGTTTACTATATCCAACACCGGCACGTCGGCACTCGACTGGAGCATCTCGCTCAGCCCAAGTCTTACCTGGCTCAGCGTTTCGGCCACATCGGGGACGTTGGCGCCGAGCGCGGAAACCGAGATCACGGCTATGGTCGACCGCAGCGGCCTTTCCGGTGGGGAGCACTCCGGATTCATCCCCGTCGTGTCAGACGGCGGCCAGGGTTCGATCTCGGTCACCGTGGAAGTGCCCGAATTCAGCGTCGAGCCCGACACAGTTTCATTTGGCTACACAAACGTTCAGGATTTTGTCACGTTTAGCAACCATGCCGATACCGAGCTTGAGTGGACAACCAGCGTCGCGCCTGCCGGGGCGGCGTGGCTTACGGTGACCCCTGACAGCGATGCCACGCCCCGAGCAAGCGAGGATGATATCGTGCTGTCGGTGGATCGGACGGGGCTCTCGCCGGGCGATCACCAAGCCACCGTTACGTTCGCTACGGCCGGCCACTCCGAAGACGTTACGGTATCGCTGTCGGTCCCAACGTTCGAATTGTCTACGGAACTGCTCGACTTGGGCAGCGTTGGCGAAGGTGTCGAGACAGCCACGTTCAGCGTAACGAACCTGTCGGGCCAATCGATCGATTGGACTGCCGAGGCCTTGGGTGGAGACCCTGCCTGGCTCTCCTTTACGCCCGTGAGCGGCGCCCTAGCCGCTTTAGGCTCCGTGGATGTTACCGTAAGCGTGGATGCGACCGGCCTGGAGCCCGGCGATCATGAAGGCGCGCTCGCGGTCACGTCCAGCGGGCATTCGGAGACCTTGACAATTCAGTTCAATGTGCTGCGTCCCGCGACGCTCTCGGTGGCCCCCCGCAATCTCCGATTCGGCGTCAGCTACACCGAAAAACTGGTGGCTATCTGGAACGCCGGCATCGACACGGTCGATTGGAGCATCGACACGAGCGGGCTCCCGGCCTGGCTAACGGTGACGCCCGATAGTCCCAGCGGCTCGGTTAGCGGCGCCGAGACGGATGCAATTCGCGTGTCCGTGGATCGGACAGACCTTGCGCCGGGCACGTACACCTACGACGACCCCGGCATCGTCGTCGCCTCGAATGTGGGCGATATTCCGTTAACCGTATCGATGATAGTTGCCGAGATCCCCGTGCTTCGCGTCGATACCGGCGGCAGCTATGCAAGAGTGGACGACGAACTAATCCCACTCGTAACCGTTCCCGACAACATGGATTTCGCCGCCTTTGCCATCTTCAACGATGGTACAGGCTCATTGGACTGGCGTATCGAGACCACGGAAGAAGATCCGGAGTTCCCGGATTGGATCGCCCCGTCAGGCGACGTGGCACAAGACACAGGCATTGTTCCCATATTCGGCTCTGTAGCGGCGGATGACCCAGAAGGGAGTCCGGTCCGTATCACCATAACTCGCGAGGGGATATCTTCGGGAGGACACGCGTTCGATTTCTTGGTTCATTCGAACGGCGGCGAAACACGGGTACGTGTGGTGATGACTGTGCCGAAACATATCTCGATCGGGACCGGCGGCACGCCCGTGGTCTTCGACTTGGCCAGTATTACGGAGGAAATGTATGTGGCAAATATGGGTGAGGAAGCCACATTCCTGGACTTCTACATCTCAGAGCCCAGCGCGAAGTGGCTTTTCCTCTATCCACAAACAGGCCGCAGCGTCGGGACAAGCTCCGCAATCAAAGACTGGCAGACCATCAACTTTGCCGTCGACCGCGGCGCCTTGGACACGACAGTTGCCACCCTAACGGTTTACGCCCTGGGCGGTTACGACGATGACGGCGAACCCTTCCCCGACGAGTCCATCGAACCGGTAGACGTTACCATCACCGTCACCGCATACGAGTTGTACTTCGAGTTGGCTCGGGCCCGGCGAAGGATACCGTCCCTGCTTCGTTTCCCGATGCTTATGCGCAACCGCCAGTACCAGCCCATTCCAATTCCGTTCGATCTGCTCGATACCTTCGGGGAACAGAGTTTCTTTGTGAGCGAGCAGAACATTCCGCTCGAGCTGAGTGAGACCAACCAGTTCTTAGCCCTCGGGGCGTCTCTGCGGAGAAGTATTGCGATTGTCCTCGACTACTCCGGAAGCATGTATGAGGCGGCGCAGGAGGCCGGCGCCGTCGACCCGGCCCTCGATGTCTCCGGCGAGGCGGATCCGCTTCAGGCCGTCTACGAACGGTGCGTGCCGCCGCTGATTGACGACTTGGCCGCATTGCCCGGCTCGACAAAGATGGCGTTGATGGCGTTCCACGACCGAAGCCAACCCGCGCGCATCGTTCAAGACTTTACAGACGAGCCGCTCGATATGCATATGGCTTTGGCGTTCCTGAACATCCAGGATCACGGCGCCACGGAGCTGCTGCCCGCCATTAACGAGGCGGCCTACTTCATTGAGGCTGAGGACAGGCCGTTCATTGACTTTGACACAGCGGATATCCGCGCAATCGTGCTGGTCTCCGACGGCCGCCTAACCACGCCGCCCGGGACGATAAAGGATACGTCCGACTTGCTCTACGACATCTTGAATGTCCGCCTCTTTAGCGTCGGCTGGGGCAAGAACATCAACCACGAGCCGCTGGCGCGCATCGCTGCTGCAAGCGGCGGCCACTACTATCCCACCTACGGCGATGAGGAGCAACGCCACATTGTCGACGAACTCTACGGCTGGCTCCATACAGAAGACCCGCTTGTGGATGCGTGCGACCAGTCCGTTGCCAAGGACATCGGCTCGCACGTCGTATTCAGCTACGTCACCCTCACCGAGGCCACAACGGACACGAGCGTATCGGTTGAGGCCTCTTTCGATAACCCAAACGAGGATGACGGTGTTTGCGCCGAGGATGCGGGCGTGATCGAGGGGTATTTCGCGCAGCAGGTCAAACAGCTTTGGGACTACGCGGGCGACGTACGGATGGGCCAGATCTCGATGCGCAGTTCCGTCAACACCGACGGCGACGTCGAGGTCGTGCTCCACGCCGAATATATCCCCCGCAACATCGATAAGTTTACGTTTACTTTTGACACGAACTACGGCGGGACCCTCCTAAGCGTGGAAGAAGTTGCCCTCGAGGACGGCGGACTGATCGAGTTGTGGCCCGACCCAGTGGTCACGGGAGCCATGTACGAGTATACCGCGCCCGCGGATACGGTGCTCAAATACGGCGCGTTCGGCGACCTGGTTAAGGTCACGTTTACGCCTGGCGCAAGCCCGTGCGAGGATCGAGTGCTGCTCACGGTTGACAACGATATATACGCTGCGGACCCGCAGCCGAAATACTTCATTTATCCCGATTCAGTATTCGTGGGCGACTGTGCGTTGACGTCCTTTGCGCCCGCGTTCCCGGCAATGTTGGTCAAGTATCCTGCTTCCGGCCCACCGTTCGAGGAGTCGCCGCTGCTGCATTTCGGCGATTCACTGACCTCGCTCGATCTTGTGCTTAACAATTTCGGCGGGCAGTATCCCTACGGTGGGGAGCCCTATGTGTATCTCCTCTGGACGGCCACCTCGACTTCGATTGCACTCCAGACAGCGCCGGAGGCCGGGGCCATCTTGAACGGCACGACGGAGGATGTCGTGATGGAGGTACGCGTAGTCGATCGCACTGGATTGCACGGCGCCTATGTAGCGTCAATCGAAGTGCAATACATTCCAGGCAACCTAAGCGAATTCGTTACCACCCTCGAGATTCCCGTCACGTTCACTATCAACCCGCCCTCACTTGCCGTAGACACGAACGCTTTGGATTTCGGCGATGCGACCGATACGCTCGAATTCAATATTATCAACGCTGGCCAGAGCACGCTGACCTGGAGCATTGACGACTCGGGTTTCCCGGACTGGCTTTCGGTTGACGCCACCAGCGGCGCCATCACGTCACTTCTTCCCAAGACAATTACGGTGACTGTTGACCGTACCGACCAGGATCCCGGCGCGCTGCCGCAGCAATCGATCATCGTCGAGGGGTACGACCAGCTGCTGTCGTTTGTCGGCAGCGAAACGATTACGGTCGACGCCACGGTGCCGTAGCGCCGAAAAGCACGCCCTGACAGGTTTCGGAGCGTCCGCGAATAACTCGCGGACGCTCCGTTTTTGCCGTGCAATTGCGCGCGGGTTTTGGGGCGGGGATTGGGCCTTGAAGGCATCGTAACCTTTGCGCTAGAATCGCCGACAACGTGCTTATCCTCGTTGGAATGCGCCGCAGAAATGTCTCGCTAACCGGAGCGAATTCTGGGGCAGGAGTCCAGGATGGATCCAGTGGCTTTGTTTACGGCAGGCGGCCTGATGCTCGGATTAGGTCTTATTCTATCCAGTGTGTTGGCGGCCGCAAACAAGAAACTGCATGTCTTTGAAGACCCGCGGATCGACCAGGTCGAGGAAATGCTTCCGGGCGCCAATTGCGGCGCGTGCGGCGAAGCCGGCTGTCGGGCATTTGCCGAGGCGTTGGTTGCCGGCCGCGTATCCCCCGCCCAGTGCCCCGCCAACGAACCTCAAAATATCGAGGCCATTGCCCATCTTCTGGGCATTGACGCGGGCGCCCAGCACAAACGCGTTGCGCGGTTGGCGTGTGCCGGCGGCAACAACGTTGCCGCCTCTTCCGCCACGTACCGCGGCGTCGCGACCTGCCGCGCTGCTACCCTCATCGGCGGCGGCGGGAAAAGTTGCGCATGGGGGTGCCTGGGCTTCGGCGATTGTATGGCCGTCTGCCCGTTTGACGCGATTGTCATGAACCGGAACGCGCTTCCGATTGTCGACGAAGACAAATGCACGGCGTGCGGCGCCTGTGTCGACGCCTGTCCGAAAAACTTGTTTTCGCTGCATCCCGTCGACCATCGGCTCTGGGTGGCCTGCAAGAACGAGCTTCGCGGCGCCGAGGTCAGGCGGGCGTGTGCGGTCGCCTGTATCGGTTGCGGATTGTGCGCTAAGGACGCGGCAGAAGGCCTTATCGCCATCGAGAACAGTCTGGCACGGATTGACTACGACAAAAATGAACTCGCGTCGCTCGAGGCCATTCAGCGGTGTCCTACCGGTGCCATCGTGTGGCTCGACAAAGAAAAGGGTCCTATCCTGGGGGAGAAAGCCATTGGTGCGCTTGCGGAAAGAAAAGCTGGCTAGACGCTCTCGTGGACGCCCCTGTGCGGCCGGGTGTATCGGGCGGCGCGGCGCGCTATTCTTCAATATGGTTTGGGAGCTACTGGAAGACGCGCCGGTCTCAGCCAGCGGCAGGGACGACCGGCCGCCGACTTGGATTGACGCGCGTCAGTCTCAGCGTTGGGTTTGCTGATTGCCCGACCGCTCACCGTTTCCCAACAGAGCAACCGTAAACGAGACTCAGAATTCATATGGGAACTGCAACGCTTAAAAAGACCTTTTCCCACGGAATACATCCACCAGAACACAAAGCAGCCACGGTCGAGAGCGCCATCACACCGTTGCCGTTTCCGCCGGGACTGGTCATTCCCCTCTCCCAGCACACGGGCGCCCCGGCTAGACCTATCGTCGAGCCAAAACAAGAGGTGGCGCGTGGCGACAAGATCGCTGAGGCGGGCGGTTTTGTTTCGGTGCCCATGCACGCCCCGGCTAAAAGCACCGTGGCCAAGATCGGCCTTGCCTTGACCCCGAGCGGCGCGATGACCCCAGCCATCTTCCTGAAAGTAGACTTGGAATCGGAACAGGAACCGCCGCCCGAAGCCGATTCTGCAGCGTCCAACGCCCTGACGCCCGAGGAACTGGTTGCTGCAGTTCAGGAGACGGGCATGGTCGGACTGGGCGGGGCCGCCTTCCCGACGCACGTCAAAATGCTCGTCCCGAAAGGCAAGCGCGTCGATACGGTCGTGGTGAACGGATGCGAGTGCGAACCTTATCTGACGACGGACCACCGGGTGATGCTCGAAGCGAGCGAGGACCTTTTCACAGGGGTCCGCATCGCATTACGCGCTACTCAAGCAGGTTGCGCCATCATCGGGATCGAGACCAACAAACCCGATGCCATCAAGGCCCTCGCCAAAGCCGCCGAGTCTGACTCGCGGATTCGCGTAGCGCCGGTGAAGACGAAGTATCCGCAAGGGGCGGAGAAAATGCTGATCAAGGCCTTGTTAAAGCGCGAGGTACCGTCGGGCGGGCTTCCCATCGACGTCAACGCGGCCGTCTTTAACGTCGCCACGCTTGCGCAACTCGGCCGCTTGCTTCCAAGAAAACAAGGTTTGATCGAACGCGTCGTGACGGTAACGGGGCCGGGCGTAGAGCGCCCGGGGAACTACCTTGTGCCGTTGGGCACGCCGGTTCAGTTCTTGCTCGATCATGCCGGCATGAAAGACACGGCCCGGCAGGTGATTCTCGGCGGCCCGATGATGGGCGTGGCCATTGCATCCCTCGAGATCCCTGTGACCAAAGGCGTTTCGGGCATTCTCGTGTTGACCGACAAGGAGCTGGCCCAACGACCCACAAAGGTGTACCCGTGTATTCGTTGCGGGCAGTGTATCCAAGCATGTCCCATGTTCCTCAACCCCTCCCGGCTCGGACTGTTGTCGCGCAAGGAGCAATATGCCGTCATGGAAGAGCGCTATCACCTAAACGACTGCTTCGAATGCGGTTGCTGCGCGTACGTGTGCCCGTCGAATATCCCCTTGGTTCAGTACATGCGAATCGCCAAGGCCGTGAATCGGGAAAGGAAAACGGCCAAGTGACGCAGGAAACACCACAGGTCGAGCTGCGAACATCGCCGCATTTGCAGCGCCCTATCCGCACCGACGCCATCATGCGGAATGTCGTATACGCGCTGATTCCCGTGGCCGCGTTCTCGATCTACGCGTTCGGCCTGAGTGCATTGCTGTTGATCGCGACGAGCACCGCATCCTGCCTGCTAACCGAGTTTCTGGTGCGCCGGTTGTCGAAAGTCGAGAACACGGCCGGCGACTGGAGCGCAGTAGTTACGGGTATCCTGTTCGCCTTGACCCTTCCCCCTGGACTGCCGCTCTGGATCGCGGCGGTAGGCGGCGTGATCTGCATCGTTCTTGGCAAGTTGCTGTTCGGCGGGTTGGGCTACAACCCGTTCAATCCCGCCCTGGTTGGCCGCGCGTTTCTTCAAGCGGCGTTCACGGTCCCGATGACGCGCTGGGCGGCGGCCTTTGCGCCGGGCCGCTTCGTCCAGGCAATTCCGTCGACGTTGGCCTTGCCGTTCATGCAGGCGCCTGAGTTTGACGCATGGTCCGGCGCGACGCCGTTAGCGATGTGGAAGTTTCAGCAAACGGCGACGGATATGAAGGACGTGATGAGCGCGTTCATGGGAACCATCGAAGGGTCTGCCGGCGAGACGTCGGCGTTGGTTATTCTGATTTGCGGGGCGTATCTGGCGGTTCGGAAAATGATGGATTGGCGGATTCCCGCGGGCATGCTCGGCAGCGTGTTTGTTTTCAGCGGTGTGTTCTACCTTATCAACAATGCAAATCCGAACCCGTTGTTTATGTTGTGTTCCGGCGGGCTGATGCTGGGGGCCGTGTTTATGGCCACGGATATGGTGACCTCCCCCACCACACCGGTGGGCGTTTGGATCTTCGGCGTTCTGACCGGGTTCCTGACGGTTCTGATTCGACTGTACGGGGCTCTCCCCGAAGGCGTCATGTACGCTATTCTCCTTGGCAACGCACTTACTCCGATCATAAACGCGCTCACGCAGCCCAAGATCTACGGCGCGAAGAAGGCAAAAGCAAAGGTCGAGCAAACGCAATGAACGCAGAGGCAAAAGCTGTGCCGGCAGGCCATATCGAAGCGCCGAGCAGCCTGCGCATGATCGCTACCCTGGGCCTTGTCGCCATGAGCTCAGGGTTCCTCATCGTGTCGGTGTATCAACTCACGAAGGAACGCATTGCACACAACGAACGCCGGGCCCTCGAAAAAGCCATATTCGAGGTATTGCCAGACGCCGTGGATCGCGCGTCATTCGCCGTGGAAGAGAACGGATTCCGCCGCCTCGAGGCCGACGAACCCTTCGTCGAGACCGTTTACGCGGGATATGGCGACAACGGCGCGCTGGTCGGCGTGGCCATCGAGGCAAAAGGCCAAGGCTATCAAGACGTAATCCGCGTGCTGTACGGCTATTCGCCAAGCAAGCAATGCCTCACGGGCATGAAAGTCCTTCAGTGCACGGACACACCGGGGCTCGGCGACCGAATCCGCGAGCCCGAGTTCCGCGCAAATTTCGAGGGATTGGACGTGCGCCTTACGGAAGATGGGGCGCGATTGCTCCACGAGATCGAGACGGTGAAAGGCGGGGGGAAAGCGAAGGCCGGCTCGACGGACGGCGTTTCCCAAGCCACGCCGGACTGGCGAATCGACGGCGTTTCGGGCGCCACGATCTCGTCGCGGGCGGTCGGCGATATGGTCAACGCCAGCGCCCAACGCATGCTGCCGCTTATCGTGGCGCATCTGGACCAACTGAAAGCGAAAACGTGATGGCGGAGAAAAACCTTCCCGAGAGCCTCGACACCTTTGTGAAGGGACTCTGGCGCGAAAACCCGGTGTTCGTCATGCTGCTTGGCATGTGTCCGGTGTTGGCAGTCTCGAACACCGTGAAAAACTGCATTGCAATGGGCTTGTGTGCGTCGTTTGTGCTCATCATGTCGAGCACCTTGGTCTCGCTTTTCCGAAAGCATATCCCCAAACAAGTCCGCATTGCGACCTTCATCATCATAATCGCCACGTTTGTCACAATCGTAGATTACGTTTTGAAAGCCATCAGCAAAGAGTTGTCGGACGCTTTGGGCGCGTTCGTGCCGCTGATTGTCGTGAACTGCATCATTCTCGGCAGGGCCGAGGCGTATGCGAGCAAGCACAACGTTGTCAAGTCCTTTATCGACGCGGTGGGTATGGGGGTCGGCTTCACCTTCGCGCTGCTGTGTCTCGGCGTTGTGCGCGAAACGCTCGGCATGGGCACTATTTGGGGAATTCCCGTGTTCGGAGCAAACTTCGAGCGGTGGTCGATTCTGGTGACTGCCCCGGGCGGCTTCTTCACACTTGGCGCGTGGCTCTTAGTATTTAGCTGGGTCCGCGAACGAGGCAGAACTAAGGCGAAAGGCGGCGCAGCATGAATCCGGATTCGTTTGCGTTCATATTCCTTCAGGCGTGCCTTATTAACAATTTTGTGTTGAGTATGTTTTTGGGCATATGCCCGTTTCTCGGCGTCTCCGGCAAATTCCAGACGGCCTCCCGAATGGGCTTGGCCGTGATATTCGTGATGCTCGTAAGTTCTACCTGCGCCTTCTGGATCAACGAACTCTTAGAAATGCTCGACGCCGAGTACCTCCGCCTGATTTGCTACATTGCCGTTATTGCATCCGCGGTACAATTGGTCGAAATGTTTATCAAGAAGTTCAGCCCCGCCCTCTTCAAGGCACTGGGCATTTTTCTCCCGTTGATTACGACTAACTGCGCCATTCTCGGTCTCGCGCTGTTTCAGACGCAGCGCGCCTACAACTTCGTCCAGTGTCTGGCGTTTGCGCTCGGTGCAGGCGTCGGGTTTACAATAGCCTTGGTTATCATGGCGGGATTACGGGAAGAACTCGACCTGGCGGACGTGCCGAGCGTGGTGAAAGGCGCCGCACTCACCCTCGTGCTCGCCGGCATTCTCTCGCTCGCGTTCATGGGCTTCGCCGGTATCGGCACATAAAGGGCGCACGTTCAAGATGAACGTGCAGCACGCCGACGGTCGCGCTGCTGGACAAAGCGTAGTCAGGTCATTCCCAACTCGATTGGGAATCTCCTTGCCCGCTTACGGCACCCGGCATGCGCGGAGATTCCCGCTTGCGCGGGAGTGACAATCCGGCGACACGGGTTCCTTAGGAGTCCAATGCTTTCTGTTTCCGTCCGCAACGGATGCATCCGGGCGCCAAGAAGTGGTACAGACTATGTGGTCTTATGTAATCGGCATACTCGGGGTATTGCTCGTGGTCCTGCTCTGGGTCGCGGTGCAACGCCTCGCGCGCAAGGTCGACAACCTGCCTCCCGACTGCGACATGCTCGAAGTGGGCGAGCGCTGCCATGGCTGTGTGCACAAGGACGCCTGCGCCGTGTACCAGAGAGAGGAACAGAACGGATAGGAACGCTTGAGGTCTGGAAGGCTTGTCCGCCAGCGACGATGTTAGGGGTCATTCGCCGCTGCTGAGTGCGTCTTCGCCTCGGCGGGGCTTTCAGGGGCGGTGTCGGATTCACCCGTGTATTGAGAAGTGCGATATTCCCGCAGCGTCTTTAGAAGCCAGTCGCCCAACGGTGTTTTCTCGCCGTCTTCTTGGATTACATAGTATTCATTTCCGGCTACGGTCTTTGTTGCGACCTTCTCGATGAAGTCTTCGGCCGAAGCTACCCCGGCGCGATAGAGACGGTACTTGTTGTACAGCTTGAGATGGACCCAGGCCGCCGAGCGGTGTTTGCCTGAGTATTCGTATTTCAAGTCGGGTTGTCCGATGCACGCGAACAGGTGGGCAATCTCTGCTGCCGCTTGTCCCTCGATACGCGCCTCTCCCCCACTCCACGTTTCGGGGAGCGATACGACGCTCGCCAGGAAATCGGTCAGTTCTTCCGAATAGACAAGCCGGCTGGTGCTGTCTTCGATATCGGCCAATCGGGACGCCAGCTCGTCAACTTGCCCGGCAAGCCGTGCGCCCGTGGTCGTCATTTGCTTGACGTCGGCGGCCATCGTCGATACGGACTGTTCGATGCGGTACGCAAGCATCGAGAGCCGCCAAACGAAGAAGCACAGAAAACACATCAATACAACGGCCAACGTTAAAACAAAGCGACTGAGCCATTTCTCGACCACATCGGTTTTTCGCATGGCCCATTACATCCCTAAGAGGCCCGGCCACAGCGTGAGGAGTGGCCTGCTCACCTACGAATAGAATTGCATGACGCGCATGACGGCGTCATAGCCTTCCAACTCGAGCACGTCCCGCAAGCACTGCATCGCTGGATGATCTTCGGGAAGCAGTTCGTACTTGCGTTTCACCGAGCCAATGACCATGTCCAATCCAAGCGGGACGGCTAGGGTCAGAAACGCACTCTCGAGGGCGCTTTTGACGGGCGATCCGTCGGCGCATTTTGGCGGCAGCATAACGGTGAAATTGCTGAGCCCGACGGACATGTGCACGCCCGCGAGGCCGGGGTCGTCGTGGATCAGGCGGATGGCGCCAAGAACCATCTTGAGGAAGCCTTCTGTGTCGCTGCCCACCGGCGCGATGCCGGGGTCGATTATGCATCGTGTATTTTCGAGGCCCGCCCTATCTCGTGCAATGGCCACGAGCCTGTTTGCCGTCAGATGGACCTCCTCGGCCGTTCGGTTGGGTTTCGAGAC
>DUZM01000034.1 GCA_013349485.1 Candidatus Hydrogenedentota bacterium
CCTTTCCGACGCAAGGAGGATTGGCATGAACGGCTGAACGCGGCACAAGTCGAACAGGTTCGTTCGCGTAAGCGCGATCGAGTTAAGCAAGGGCAATTTGCCGTCTGCCCGGCCTGCATCATACGCATCAAGGCCGGCCGCGGCGATCTGGGCGTCCGGCGTGTCAATAGACAAGGGTTTGGCTGTAACGCTCTGGACTTCCCGCACCATGTTTGCCATGAAATCCGGTGTGCGGAGGCCTACATTGACGTCAATCCACCTGGCGCCAGCGTCATCCTGCATCTTCGCCAGGGCTTTGATGGCGTCGAGGTCGTATGCCGCAAACAGCTTGTTTGTCGAGGGCACAGAGTCATTGATCGATTCACCGATAATCGCCAGACCCTCAATGGCCACGGTTCCTCTCCTTTCCCGTCTTCACAAACTGAGCCCTGTCGCGTTCCGTGCCGCTGCCGCGATTGCCCGGATGTGGTCCGGGCCTGTGCCGCAGCAACCGCCTAGTATGTTTGCCCCAGCATCGATAAGGTCGGGTACATATTTGGCCATTCCTTCCGGAGTCTCGGGAAACACATTCTTGCCGTCTTCGAGTTTGGGCAAGCCCGCATTCGGCTGTACGATGATGGGCACGTCGGGACCCGCGGCGGCGCGCATCTCCCGTACGATGCCCACCATGCCCGCGGGGCCTTGGCCGCAGTTTGTGCCGACGATCGCGGCGCCGGCATCAAGTGCCGCGCTCACCGTTTCGCTCGGCGAGACGCCCATCATGGTCCGATACGAGCCGTCGGGCAACGCGTTGAACGTGAACGTGCACAGCACGTCGAGATCGGTTCGGTCGCGAGCCGCACGAATCGCCAGGCACGCCTCGTCGATGGCCGCCATCGTCTCGACCACACAGGCGTCTGCACCGCCCTTTTCGAGGGCGGCGGCCTGTTCGCCAAACGCCTCGTACAACGCTTTCTCGGAGACTTCGCCTGTCATCAGGATCTTGCCGGTCGGGCCGATCGAAGCAAGCACGTGTCGGTCGGGGCCGGCGGCCCTGCGCGAGATGGCGGCTGCGGCTTCATTGAGTTCCGCCGCGCGGGCGGCGAGGCCGAAATGCTCGAGCTTGAACCGCGACCCGCCGAAGCTGTTTGTCATAATCATGTCGGCGCCGGCCTCGACGTAGCTGCGCGCCACATCGAGCACGTCGTCGGGCCTGTCCACGTTCCACAATTCGGGGCATTCACCGGCCCGGAGGCCCTTTGCGGCGAGAAACGTACCCCACGCGCCATCTGAAATAAGCACGGATTTGGCTTTGAGCGTATCGGATATAGTGTTCATGCACGTCTCCCGGTAGCCGTAGGCCAAGTAAGAAAGCCTCACCGGGCTCAATCCGGCGCGTGCCAAATTAGGCCCGGTGAGGCGGCTTCACGGTCGGGGCGTCCCGCCCCAATTCCTGAGTCTGTGCGTATTGCCTCAGGCAGACTGGGCCAGAAAATCGAGGGCCCCCTGCGGATCGGGAGAATAGGCGTCGGCGCCGATCTTGTCGGCGAATTCTTGCGTCAGCGGTGCGCCCCCTACGATTACCCTGATAGCGGGATCCGCTTCTCTCAGCATGGTGACGGTTTTCTCCATATTAACCATGGTGGTGGTCAAGAGGGCGCTCAGCCCGACCACGCAGCCGGGGTTCTTCTTTACGGCCTCGACGAATTTCTCGGGCGACACGTCGACGCCCAGATCGATGACTTTCCAGCCGCCGCCTTCCATGACCATGCAGACCAAGTTCTTCCCGATGTCGTGAAGGTCGCCCTGGACGGTGCCGATAACGAACACGCCCCGATGTTTTGCCTCGCCACTCGAGAAAAACGGTTCGAGATGGGCCATGGCCGCGGACATGGCTTTGGCGGCCATCAGCAAGTCCGGCACGAATACCTTGTTCTCGCTGAAGAGGTGGCCGACATTGCCCATACCGATCATTAGGGCTTTCTCGAGGATGTCGTTCGGCGGCACGCCGTCATCGAGTGCTTTCCTGGTCAGTTCGTCTGCGCCGTCTTCGCCCTTCATATCCGGCGGGTAGGGCGAAGCTGCGTTCACCTTGCCGCGTTGGATACAGTCAGCAATCTGTTTCAGAAGATCTTCCGACATGCTTGATTCTCCTTCCCGATCAAACCGAGGCCTCAATACGTGCCCAGTTCAAGACCTTTCTCCACGAAATACCGGTAACTTTCATATTCCACCTGATTCGGAATCGAATGATCCGAATGCAGGATGTAGCCGTTCTTGCCTTTAACCACGGGTATTTTGCCCTCGAGCTCACGGTCGATAACTTCCCTATTATTCGTATAGAGGGTCCTTACGTCAATTCCACCCATTAACGAGAGCCGGTCGCCGTAGTCTTCGTACAACTGCAACAGGTCCATGCCGGCCTTGACCTCGATCACCTGAAGACAGTCGACGCCCGCCTCGACGATCCCCGGTACCAACGGCGCGATCATACCACAAGAGTGCATGACCACGGGCAGGCCCTTGCTGTGCGCGTAGCCGACCGTGGCCGTGTGCGCCGGTTGAATCAGTTCCCGATACATGTCGAGCGATATGAAGGGACGCCCTTTGAATCCCATGTCCTCGTAATACCAAATCCCGTCCGGATAGCCCTCTTCGGCAAACAAAGTCTCCTGGAGATCCAGCGTAAGCTGCGAATACGTCTGCACCATGTCCCGGACCCAATCCGGATCCGTCGCCGCCCCCATCAGCATGTATTGATGCCCGCAGACGGGATGCATCAACTCGAACACGTTCACGCCGCTCCAGCAGAAAAAACGGTCGTGCTCGGCAGCCAGACGTTTCACGTCGCGGTACGCCTCGAACCCGATTCTGTTCCGCGTGGGTTTGAGAAAAGGTTTGATGTGCTCTTCCCACCCGGCCTGATCCTTGACGAGGAAATCGACGTGTTCGGGGGTCCCTTCATGGAGCTTGTGGGTTCGGAGCAGCGCGCCGTTGCCGTCACGCGTCAGCACGGTTTCCTCGGTTTCCTCGACGACCTCGGGCTTGAAATCGGTCTTCGCCACCAAATTGAACGGCCAACACAGATTCAAATCCAGCCCGAAATGGTCCTCGAAAGACTCGTCTTCCTGGATATGACCCTCGTCCGCCCATTTCTTATGGGTATCGCCCCAGAAATGTTCGAACACGCCAATACGGTCCACGGGTTTGCGGCGGAGCAGATTGCCGATCCGCTCGATGCCCGTCATCACTGCCATGAAACACTATCCTTGTCTTTGCAGGGGTGCGTGAGTGCGAACGCGGCCTGGCCCTGGCCGGCGGCCCGGCGATTGCTCTCGTTACGCCGAAGCCCCGCTAGCCGCCGGCGAACATGCTTTGTGTCGAGGACACCCCCGAAATGCGACGTATACTACACAAACTCGACCCAAAGAACAAGACGGCCTTTCTGGAGACATTGCTTGGCTTTTCTCACGGGCTTCGGACAGCTCAGATGACGGTTCTTGAGAAGCAGCTTGGCCCCTCCAAAGTCTCCTGGGTTCGCGCCATGCGCTCAGGAAAGGGTACGATTCAAGAGCCGCTTTGACAAAAATGTTGACTATCCATGCCCAAGTGTCTACGCTGTCGCGGTTGTAGATCCGAATCGAGCGGCTATTGGAAGCAAGGGGCGGAACGGTATGACTTCTCGAGAACGGGTGATTCGGACGCTGAATTTTGACAATCCCGATCGGGCGCCGCACGACTTGTGGGCGCTGCCGAGAGTAACGGCACACCGAAGAGCCGAGGTCGATGAGCTGCTGGCAAGGTTTCCCGGCGATTTTGCGAGCCCAGAGTTCCGATACGGCGCGTCGAGCCGGGCAAGAGGGGCCGAAGGCGAGGTCGGGCGCTACACCGATGCCTGGGGCAGTGAGTGGACGGTCGGCGAACCCGGGGTGGTGGGCGAGGTTAAGAATCCGCCGTTGGCCGATTGGCGCGCGCTCGAGTCCTGGACGCCGCCGTGGGAGTTGCTTGACCACGCGGACTTCAGCAAGGTCGACGCGAGTTGCGCGGAAACGGACAAGTTCGTGAAGCCGGGCACCGAGGTGCGGCCGTTCGAGCGGATGCAGTTTCTGCGCGGCACGGAGAATCTTTTTATGGATCTGGCGTTGCAGCCCCCGGAGTTTCTACGCCTTCGAGACATGATCCACGAGTTCAATGTGCGCGAGATGGAACTCTGGGCGCAGACGGCTGTGGACGGCGTGTCGTTCATGGACGATTGGGGTACGCAGCAGGCGCTGTTGGTTTCTCCGGACCTGTGGCGTGCGCTTTTCAAACCGATGTACCGGGAGTATTGCTCGATTCTCCGGGAAGCTGGCAAGTACGTTTTCTTTCACAGTGACGGCCATATCGCGGCGATTTATGCGGACCTCATCGAGATCGGCATACATGCGGTGAACTCGCAACTGTTCTGTATGGACATCGAAGAACTGGCGCGACAGTACAAAGGTAAAGTGACGTTTTGGGGCGAAATCGATCGGCAACGTCTCCTCCCCTTCGGCACGGTCGATGAGGTGCGTGAAGGCGTGCGCCGCGTTCGTCGCGCACTGGACAACGGGGCCGGCGGCGTCATCGCGCAGTGCGAGTGGGGTATCCGGGACCCGAAAGAGAATATCGCCGCCGTGTTCGAGACGTGGCTCGAGGCCCGGTGACGCGCTTGCGCGAGCGCGGCCTCCCCCCTTCCTCCGTTATGGATTCTGCCGCAGGTTTTCGACGCAGCGTCTGGTCTGGCGGGCTATGACCAATTCCTCGTTTGTTGGGACGACCAACGCCGCGACTTTGGAATTGTCCGTCGCGATATTGATCTCGTTTTGCTCATTCTTCTCAGGGTCGATGGTCACGCCGAGGAATCCGGCGTGTTGGAGTATTTTGGCCCGGACAAGGGGAGACCGCTCGCCGATGCCGGCCGTAAACACGATAGCGTCCACACCGCCCATGACCATGGCATAGTTGCCGATATAGCTTGCGATGCGATACGTGAACATCTCGAGGGCCAGCCCGCAGTCCTTGTCGCCCTTTTCCATGCCTTCGATCACGTCGCGGACGTCGTTGTGGCCGCAGATGCCCTTCAGCCCGCTTTCTTTGTTGAGCGTCTTCTCCGCCTCGTCAACCGTCATGCCGACTTCTTTAACCATGAAGAAGGGTATAAACGGGTCGATGTCGCCGGAGCGGGTGCCCATCATCGTGCCCGCAAGGGGCGTAAGGCCCATGCTGGTCTCGATGGATTTACCCCCCTGGACGGCCGTGATGCTACACCCGTTGCCGAGATGGCACGTGATGATTTTGAGGTCTTGGATGGGTTTGCCGAGAATGCGCGCCGCCTCGTTGGCCACGTAGTAATGCGACGTGCCATGGAAACCGTATTTGCGGACGCGGTGTTTTGTGTAGAGTTCTTTCGGGATGCCGTAGCGATAGGCCTTTTGCGGAATTGTATGATGAAACGCGGTGTCGAACACGGCTACTTGGGGTATATTCTCAAAGATCTTTGCGCAGGCCCGGATGCCGAGCAGCGCCGGCGGGTTATGGAGCGGTGCCAATGGCACGCATTCCTCGATGCCTTCGATGACGGCATCGTCGATGATGACGGAGCCGGTAAAGCGCTCCCCGCCGTGAACTACCCGGTGGCCTATGCCGGCGAGTTCGGTTAGGTCTTGAATGGCCCCGCATTCGGCACTCAACAACGTTTTGCAGATGGAATCGATAGCGGCCTGGTGGTCGGGAATGTCGGCCTCGCGACGGTCCTTCGCGGGACATCGCCCTTTGGCCTGGCGTTCGCACGTACACACGATCTCGGCGTCGGGAAGCCCGATCCGATCGGCAATGCCCTTTGCGAGCACGGTGTTGCCGTCGTCGAACTCGAATAGCTGGAACTTAACCGATGACGAGCCGCTGTTGAGCACTAAGACCTTCATCGAGCTGTCTCCGTGTTTCTATACGTTCATGGGCTCACATTGAGCGCGCTCAGTGTCCACGCCGCTGCGCCTGGACAACGGTCACGGCAACGACCCCGACGACGTCTTCGACCGCGCAGCCGCGGGACAGATCGTTCACCGGCATGCGGAGCCCCTGGATAATCGGGCCGTAGGCGTCGGCCCCGCCCAACCGGTGCACGAGCTTGTACGCGATATTGCCGGCGTTGATGTCGGGGAACACGAGAACCCGCGCTTTGCCGGCTACCGGGCTTTCCGGGGCCTTTTGCGCAGCCACGGCTTCGACCAGGGCCGCATCCACCTGCATTTCACCGTCGACGAGCACGGCCGAACGTTCGCCGAACCGTCCCCCGATGCGGCTTTGGGCAATTCGCGTCGCCTCGACGACCTTTTGCGTCAACGGGCTCTTGGCCGAGCCCCGGGTCGAGTAGGAAAGCAGGGCCACCGTGGGGTCGATGTCGAAGTCGATGGCCGACTGGGCCGTGTCGAGCGCTATCTCGGCAAGCTGGTTTGGGTTTGGATTTTCGACGAGGGCGCAGTCCGCGAACAGATAGGTGGTTTGCCTGGCTACGACGAAAAAGAAACTCGAGGCCAACACACGGCGCGTTTTGAGGATCTGGAGGGCCGGCCTCAACGACTCGCTGGTGGAATGGATCGCGCCCGCGACCAACCCATCCCCCATGCCTTTGTATAGCATCATGATGCCGTGATAGATGGGCCGGCGCATGAGTTCGTCGGCCTCTTGTTCGGAAACGCCTTTGGTTTTTCGCATTGCATAGAACTGGCTGGCGAAGTCGTCCCGCCAATCCGCCGTTGCGGGGTTGACGACGGGGAAGGCTCTCGAGCAGCCCAATGCCTTGAGCTTGGCCGCCACCACCTCTTCTTCGCCCACAAACGTGACGGCTGCGATGCCTTGTTCCTCGACCGCAATGGCCGCGCGCAGGACCCGCTCGTCCTCGGGCTCCGGCAAGACGATTCGTTTCGGATCCCGTTGCGCCTGCTCGATGATTGCCTCAATAAACCCCACGCCATATCCCCCTGCAATAAACGCGCTTACCCTCGCGCTTGGCCTGTAACGATAGCATTGCGCCAACGTGGCGTAACACGACTGGCAAACCGGACGGCGTATGATAGCCGACCAAAACGCGACATGGCAAGCGTACTCATCATCCGTAATCGCCGGGTAAGCATGAGCGAAAAGCGGGGACTGACGCAAGCGAGCCGCGTTCACCATGAACGCGCACCGTCAGGGAGCGAGACGGGCCTGTCCCTGCTTCTTCGCGATCAGCGCGTTGGTGCCTAGGGGCATTCAGCAAACATCTGCCCCGACTACTTAGAGCACGCTTAACGTCGGCTTACCCGGCGATTACGCATCATCTTGTGCATCCTCTTCCTCCGACTTGACCAGGGTGGCACGGTCAAACTCGTTTGGCCGTGTCTTCGTGGCAAGAGCAGGGACAGCGGGACTGTTGGGAAAGCCCCGATTATGTCATTCCCAATTTGATTGGGAATCTGGATCCTCGTTTGTCGGCGCGTGTGGGGGCGCGGAGATTCCCGCCTGCGCGGGAATGACAAAGATGGTATGCAGCACTCCCGGCGATGTTGCGGGAGATTCCTCCCTGGGCGGGAACAAGAAATCCAGGATGCGGCCTTGCGCCACAGATCCAGACCCCCGTCTCCGTTAACGCGCTCGTCTCGAGCACACCTGCACTTTGCGTTGGCCCCTGCTTTCCGGCGTTCCGCCCAGACGCCACGGGCTCGCCGATCAAGCGCCCTCGCACGCCGGGTCCCCGCCGTGAACCCTTACGATGTGGGCGCACCCGACCATGTGCCCTTACTTATATAGGCTCTTTGTTGCACTCCGGCGTTGGGAACAGGGATGGTCCACGCGCTCGTCGTCCTGACGCGGGACCAGTTGGGCAAGTGTTTGTTTTGGGAGACAAGGGGTATTGAGTTCGCAATGTGCATGGAATTGCGCTGATTGCGCATATTGGAATGAGCGAACGGGCAAGGACGGCGGGAAAATGAAGACCTAGCATGGGAAATGGGGCATCGAAGATTGGGGAGAGGTTGAGCCACGGATTGCGCAGATGACGCGGATTCTGCTTGGCGGTGTTTCTGAACCGCGAAAGTAGCCAAGAGCAGCAAGAAGGTTGTCCGTCGCCCGCCTTCGGCGGGCTGTTGTGTGTGGGGGTTGCGCTTGCCCGGGGTTCCGCTTCGCTCCACCCGGGGCTTTACGCCGCCATCCCTTCCAGGGATTCTGGATGGTCGAGGGTGTTCGAGTGTGTTGGAGGTTGTTGTGGTGTGAGGCAGTAGCCGAGGAAGTGGCCGATTCCGGATGGTCGAGGGTGGCGAGTGTCTTGGAGGGCCAGACTCCACTAGGTCCGGGTGGCACGGTCAAACTGGTTTGGCCGTGTCTTTGTGAAAACGAGGACGCGAAAACCAGGGACGGCTCTCCATGAGCCGTTCAGGCTCCCTCATAAGCGATGAAAATGAGGCTTTTTATGGTTTCGCGCGGGGGTATAGGATCTATTTTCAAGGCAGACCCAAGAACCAGGGCAGCCCCGTCTTTGCTCGGGGACTCGTTCCGCTTGCGTCACCCTCGCTTTCGTGTTGCAGCCTCCCGCCACATCTGCTTGTGCAGGCTTATGATACTGCAAATGCCGGTGGTTTGCGAGCGTTTTGATGAGCGGGCCTGCGTCAGATTCTGGGGTTTTCATGCGGCGCGCTGTTCCCAGAAGTCTTCTTCTCGGACAAATTGATGTGGGTGTTCGTCAAATGGTACCCTTGGTTTGCATCTTTGATTTGAGGGCTGCGGACTTTCTGTGAATTGAGGCGAGTGATCTTGCCGGTCGTGAAGATTGTGCGGCGGAAACGGCCGGACGCTCTGTAATACGTCGTGAAGGAGGACGGAACGATGGCGCGGATCGATTTTGGCGGAGTCAAGGAGGAAGTGGTTACTCGGAAGGAGTTTACGCTTGCGAAGGCGCGGCGGGTGTTGAAAGACGAGACGATTGCGGTGATTGGGTACGGGGTGCAGGGTCCGGCGCAGGGGCTGAACCTTCGAGACAATGGGTTCAATGTAATCGTCGGTCAAGCGAAAGCGTTCAAGGCCGATTGGGATCGTGCGGTCAAGGACGGTTGGAAGCCCGGCAAGACGCTGTTTGACATTGACGAGGCGGCGGAACGGGGCACGATCGTGAAGATGCTTGTTTCGGACGCGGCGCAACGGGCGATCTGGCCTCGGATCAAGAAGCGGTTGAAGGCGGGCGACGCGCTGTATTTCTCGCACGGTTTTTCGATCGTCTACAAGGAACAGACGAAGGTAATTCCTCCGGATTTCGTGGACGTTATTATGGTTGCGCCGAAGGGCTCGGGGACGTCGGTGCGGCGGAATTTCCTTTCGGGTGCGGGGATCAACTCGAGTTATGCGGTCGGCCAGGACTATACGGGCCGTGCCAAGGAGCGTTGTCTTGCACTGGGCATCGGGGTGGGCTCGGGCTACCTTTTCCGGACGACGTTCGAGCAGGAGGTGTACAGCGACCTGACGGGGGAACGGGGCGTGCTGATGGGCGCCCTGGCCGGGGTCATGGAAGCGCAGTACGAGGTCCTGCGCATGAACGGGCACAGTCCGAGCGAGGCGTTCAACGAGACGGTCGAGGAACTCACGCAGAGCCTGATCCGGCTGGTCGATGAGAACGGCATGGACTGGATGTATGCGAATTGTTCCGCGACGGCCCAGCGCGGGGCCTTGGACTGGAAACCGAAGTTCAAGAAGGCCGTGCTGCCGCTGTTCAAGGAGTTGTACCGCTCGGTCAAGTCGGGCAAGGAGACCCGGCGCGTCCTTAACGTATGCGGCAAAAAGGATTACAAACAGCGCTTGGCCAAGGAACTCGGCGCGTTGGGTGGGTCTGAGATGTGGCGGGCCGGCCAGGCGGTGCGGTCGCTTCGCCCCAAAGAAAAGGCCAAGGCCATCACTAAGACCACGAAAGGTGTCGCGGGACGCAAGACGGGTTCATAACGGAGCGCGCCGGCAGACAACCGGGGCCGCGCGGCCTGTGGTTTGCCTCGTTGCGGCGCAGTTCGGGCGTGTCCGCTGATGCCCGAGTCTTTTGTGCGGAATCCGGTTTATTTAACTGATTTTCTTGACCCGAAGCTTGAGAACGCGTATGGGCACCTCCGAATCGGGCATTCTGTTTATAGTGGCGACGCCGATCGGAAACCTCGAGGACGTTTCGCTCCGGGCGATTCGGGTGTTGGGCGAGGTGGATGTTCTTGCCTGCGAAGACACGCGTCATACCCGGCGATTGCTCGATCGGCACGGCATCATAAGTCCGAAGGCCCTACTTTCGTACCATGAGCATAACGAGTCACGGGCGGGTAAACGGATAATGGATTTGCTGCGCCGGGGGCGTTCCGTGGCGGTATGCAGCGACAGCGGCATCCCCGGCATAAGCGATCCGGGCTACCGGCTTGTTTCGGCGTGCCGGGAACGCGGCATCCGCGTCGAGGTCCTACCCGGGGCCTCGGCCGTCGCCACCGCGCTGGTCGCGTCCGGGCTGCCCACGTCGAGCTACACCTTCAAGGGATTTGCGCCGCGCAAGCCGGGGCCGCGCAAACGGTTTCTCGAGACGGATCGACAGCTTCCCCACACGCTGGTCTTTTTTGAGTCGCCCTATCGGCTGGGCAAGTTTCTACAAGATGCGCTCGACGTGTTGGGGAACCGTGTTGCCGCGGTGTGCATCGAGTTGACCAAGAAGTTCGAGTCCGTCCAGCGCGGTTATCTCGAGGAACTTGTCGCCCGGTTTTGTGACGAGCGCGTCCGCGGCGAGGTAACGGTCGTGATAGCCGGCAACCACCCGAAGTTTCGGGGAAAACCCGCAGTTCCAGATACGTGACGTGAGTGCTGAGGTCCCCGGCGTGGCAATCCGCGCGGGGCGGCCCGCATTCGGAATGCCTCAATCCCCGGCCAAGGATGTGCGGAACAAACGCACGGACGCAAGCGAGCCACGTTTTCAGTGAGCACGCCGCGCCCGCGATATTGCTAGCGGCGCGCGGGGCGCGCGTGCGACTTCCTCGCCCCGCGATTAGGGGAGAACAAAACGCTTGTATGTATGGGACTCACGGGGTAAAATAATGCAAGAGTCGTGCGTGACTATCGCGCAAACTACTCGGATGGGGCACCTGGAGAAGCAGCCAAAGGGAGATAGACGGATGGAGAGGGAACTCAGTTTCTCGGTAAATTTAGACAGTCCTATTGCGGTCTACGTTCAGATCGAGAACCAGATTCAGTTCGCCGTTGCCGCCGGTCGGCTTAAGGCGGGGGACATATTGCCTTCGGTGCGCGACATGTCTGCCGCCGTCAACGTCAATCCGAACACGGTCACAAAGGCCTATCGCGATCTCGAGTTGAGGGGAGTGGTCCGTATGCGGCGCGGCATCGGCGTAACGGTTTCCGATAAAGGTCCGAAACTGTGCCGCGAAAAGACGCGCGCCATGGTTTGCGGCCGCGTAAATGAGAGCGTGGCGGAGTGTCTTGCGAGCGGGATGTCCCCGAGCGACGTCCGCAAACTGGTGTCTACGGCCATAGACTCGGGCCGTGGGCCGTATGAAGTGAGATAGCCGCACCTATTTGCGGGAGCGATGGGTCAAGCCGCCCCGCCGAAACGTTCTCGATACGCTCGGGAACGGTCATAGAACCATGCGGGTTACTTGGTGCCGGGTCATTCTTCCCACCCTTCTTTTCCCAGCAAGGGCACGAACACGCAACGGATGTCGTGATGCTCTTCGAAGTCATCCCCTTTTCGGACC
Organism: Candidatus Hydrogenedentota bacterium; assembly: GCA_013349485.1. Taxonomy (GTDB): domain Bacteria; phylum Hydrogenedentota; class Hydrogenedentia; order Hydrogenedentales; family SLHB01; genus DUZN01. The sequence continues at coordinate 11,754 of DUZM01000034.1, forward strand.
AGTCTGGTGAGCGATTGGAACCCTCGAGCGCCGGTGGGGCAGACAAGCCGTCCGCCTGGCGCCAGTTGCGCCTTCAGTGAGGGGGGCACCCTGGGCGCGGCAGCGGTGACGATGATGGCGTCGAACGGGGCACCACTCGGGTATCCCAACGATCCATCGCCGGTCACGACCGTGACGTTCGCGTAACCGAGTTCCACCAAGCGCTCGCTCGCGCGCTCGGCGAGCGTTTCCTGGCGCTCTATGGTGATGACCTCGGCTGCCAGGACGGCAAGAACGGCGGCCTGGTATGCCGAGCCGGTCCCGACTTCCAGCACCCGGTCCGTGACCCTGAGTTCAAGCAACTGGGTCATGAGGGCAACAATGTAAGGCTGCGATATGGTCTGGCCGCAGCCGATGTTCAGGGGTCGGTCTTCATAGGCGTGTGGCTGAAGCTCGGCCGGGACGAACCGGTGTCGCGGGATTTCTCTCAAGGCGTGCAGTACACGGGGGTCGTGTACGCCGCGGGCGATGATTTGCGATTCGACCATGCGCGCTCGTTGTCGAGTGTATTGGTCACCGCTCATGGTCTATTGCTTCCTCCATCGCAGGGCCGCGCCCGCTTGGAAGGGGCGCATCATCGCGCGAGACGGGCGCGCCCCAAGGGGCGTCAAGGGAGTCCCACGAGGGCGTTTACGGACAGGATCCTGACCACCCACACAAGAAAGAGGGCTGCCGGAGGTCCAAAATCGATGGGGCCCATTGGCGGAAGGAGTCGCCGCAGGGCCTGGATCAGAGGGTCGGTAAGCCGGCAGATCCATCGCACCGGGCCGCTTCGGACGTCAACCTCGATCCATGTCCCCAGCCAACGCAGCAGAATCATTATCATATATAAGGTAAGGAGGTTTTGTACGGCCCGGGGCAACAGCCATTGCGCGTTTCCGAATTCGGCGCTCATCGAAACAGGAAATCTTTCAAGCGTTTGTAGACAGGTCCGTTGGGCGTTAGTTTGCTCGAGAATAATGCCACACCCGTCACATCGAATTCACCTCCGCAGAAGCCGCTGTGTCGCGTTATCAGTTCGACCAAGGGGGCGATGTCGCGCGCTTCGCGGACCCGCGCCAGGGTAAGGTGCGCATTAAACCGCTTCTTTTCGGGGGCGAGGCCGATAGTCTGAGCCGCCGTTTCGGCGATGGCGTGCGCGGAGGACAGTCCGCCCTCACTGGGTCCTACACCGACCCAGACGACGCTGGGCCGTTTGAGATTGGGGAATGCGCCCACACCCGCTACGCGGAGCCGAAAGCTTTCGTGACCCGCGTAGTGTTGGGTCAGGATTTCACTTAGGTGATCGGCGTCCTCGGGATCAATCTCGCCCAAGAAGCGTAGCGTCAAGTGGATGCGGTCAGCGGTCACCCACGATGCGCGGACGCCGGATTGCCGGAGCGCGGCGCCCAATGCGGCCAATTCGCGTCTGATAGGCTCGGGTAATTCGATAGCGATGAAGGTTCTCATCGTTCTCACCGGGCTGGGTTCTGCCGTTGGGCTCGGGTCAGGCGGCCCCACGCCTCGTTATCGGCGCAAGCGGCAGGAATCCCGATGTCGGCTACGACCAGACGGCCAACGAGCTCCCGGGCGGCCGGATTCTCGAACCCTTTCTTGGGAAACTGGAACGTGACCGTTGTGTCGGCCTTGACGCAGCATCCGCACCGTTCGCCGGAATCCGTATCGAGCCCCGAGGGCAGATCGACGGCTATCGTATGCACCCTCGGCCAGGCTTCAATGGCGGCGCGGATAGGCCCGCGCACGTGGCCGCGCACGCCGGTGCCCAACAGTGCGTCGATAAGAACGGCGCAGTCTTCCAAGGCGGCCACGGCGGCCTCGGCCTCGGCCTCGTCCGGCGCGCTCGTGAACCGTCCCCCCAGTCGCGTATAGACGTTCATGAAGGTTGCCGCGTCGCCCCGCACGTCTTCGTGATTGGCGACGAGCACGACGCGGGTTTCGTGGCCGGCCAGGAGCGCCAGCCTCGCGACGACAAAGCCGTCTCCGCCATTGTTGCCTCTGCCGCAGACGACCCCGACGGGGCCTTTGTCTATCTCGCGAAACACTGCGGCGCCGGCATTGTTCATGAGGACGACCCCAGGGATGCCCAGATCCTCGATGCACCGTCTGTCCGCTTCGCGCATTTGTGCTGCAGTAAGGGTCTTCATGGTCTCCTATCTCGCCGCCATCCGAAGCGCCTCCAGGAAAAAGTTGCCCGGGAAGAGGGCATTGATGCCGGTGACAAGCTTCACTACCACCAGGCTGAGCCATGGCCGCGCCACCAGGATAGCGATAACGATGCCGAAAGGGCCGATCTGTTCCAGGACACGCTTACCGCCTGGGGGCAGGAAGAAATAGAGCACGTGGTGGCCATCCAGAGGTGGTACGGGAATCATGTTGAAGGCCATCAGGACCATGTTTATCATAATTAGCGAGGCAAGTACTCTCGTGAGAGCCAATTCGGGCGTCAAGCCCAACTCGACCCCGACGCGCAGAATGATGGTGAACAGCACTATGATTGACAGATTGGACCCCGGTCCGGCCAGCGCGATGAAAACGGGGTCCCGACGCATATCCTTGAGGTTTCGGGGATTGAACGGGACCGGTTTAGCCCATCCGACCAAGTAGGGAAATCGCCAGAATATCATGAGGACGGGAAGGGCCACGGTGCCGATGGGGTCAATGTGGGCCAAGGGATTGAGCGTCATGCGCCCCAGGAACTTCGCGGAAGGGTCGCCACATCGAAACGCCATGGCCGCGTGGGCAGCCTCATGCACGCAGAGGGAGAAAAGCAGACAGCAGTACCATAGCAGCCCTTGGGCTATAAGATGAATGGTCAATGGAGCCCCTCCTCCCCGTGTTTTCCACGGAAGTATAGGGCATCTCGAAAAGTCCAGTCAACGCGCGTTGCACTATACGCCGCGCATTCTGCGCCCCGTGACGCTATGGCACCCGTATTCTGTGTTGCACGAGCAAAATGCGATACGTATAATACATCCCATTCTTACTATGGTTGCATGGGAATTATTCCGGCGTTTCAGAGCACCGGCTTCCCCGGAACCGGCAAGGAGGGATGAATCCAAGTGACAATGACGAAACGAGAACTCGTTATGCGCGTTGCCAGTAGACTGGGCATGACCCAGAGCGACGTCTCGAAAATTATCGAGGGGACTTTTGATGCTATTTCTCAGGCGCTCGCGAGCGGGCAACGTTGGGAACTGCGGGATTTTGGCGTGTTTGAAGTGAAGACACGCGCGTCTCGCCTGGGGCGCAATCCACGAACGGGCGACCAAGTTCCCGTGCCGGAGCGACGCGTCGTCACCTTTCGTCCCGGCAAGCGAATGAAAGAACTCGTCAGCGGTGCGACATCGGCCCCCCCTTCTCTAGGCCAAGCCCAGGCGGTCCAGAGCTTTGCTGTACCCACGGCGCCGTCTATTGGGGAGACAGACTCCTGACTGTTTCGGCTGCGTTGGTCGTGGCGGCCCTGGGATGCCCAAGAAGCGTGTTCGGGGCGGCGCGGTTTTTCCCAACGCTAGGGATTGTGCGACGGGCGCCGATGCTCGGATCCGCTTGGGTGCGAGATACCGTTGATGATGAAAACGCTTGCAGCCGACACCAGTACTTCCATTAACACAATAGCCGTCTGTGACGGCGATCGGATTCTGGCGGAGACGGTTGTAGAATGCGGCCGGAAACACAGTGAACGTCTTCTGGCGACGACCCACTGGGTCCTTGGCGAGGCGGGATTGGCGTTGGCCGATGTGGATGTCCTGGCCGTTGCCGTCGGGCCTGGTTCTTTCACGGGGCTCAGAATCGGCGTGGCCGCCTGGAAGGGTCTCGCGTTCGGCGCTCGCAAACCCCTGATCGCTGTCCCCACGCTCGACGCCATGGCGCGCCTTGTCGATTCGCAGTATGCGTTGGCGTGCTGTGTGCTCGACGCGAAAATGGGCGAGGTCTACGGCGCGGTCTATCGCTTTGAAGCGGGCAATCGCAGCAAATTGACATCCGATCGCGTTTGTCCGATAGAGGATCTTCTGGAAGGGCTGGGCGGCAAGCCCTACTTTCTGGGCAACGGCGCACTGCGCTATCGGGAGCGCATCACCAAGGTTGTTCCCGGTGCGGCGTTTGCGCCGGCGCGGGCGTCGGTTCCGCGCGGGTCGGCTGTCGCTGCGGAAGGCGCGGCGCTTTTCGCCAGTGGCGTTTCCGGAGATCCGACGCTTGTGGTCCCCGTTTACTTGAGAAAGTCGCAGGCAGAGGAAAAGCGTGGCGGAACTGCGCCCCAATGACACCTGCGAACGAGACGACGCTCTGCTTCGTGCCGCTGGACAAATTGCATCTTGACGAGGTCCTGGCCATCGAGGTCGAGGCGTATCCTGAGCCATGGACCCGCGGCATGTTCCGCGACGAGATCCGCAACAAGAAATCCTATTTCTACGTGGCTTTCGTGGAGCAGGCGTTGGTCGGCTACGGCGGATTCTGGTTGGTGCTGGATGAAGCCCACATCACGAGTCTGACGATCCGTGACACGATGCGTTCCCGGGGTCTGGGGAGGCGACTTCTCGAGTTTATCGAAGACGCGGCAAGGCGTTCGGGCGCCCGCATGACGACCCTCGAGGTGCGGGAATCGAACTACCGCGCGCGAAGGCTGTACAACTCGGCTGGGTACCGGATAGTGGGTTTTCGACGGGGCTACTATGCAAAGACCGACGAAAGCGCCATTGTGATGCTGAAAGAGCTGTGAGGCGTCGGCGTTTGGGGCCAGTTTTACTCGCCTGAGCACCGTCATGGCCGGAGACGGTCGCCCAGGTCGGACTTGCCGGCGACATTGTACGTGCGCGCGAAGCGGCTTTCGGGGGAGCAGCTGCTTGGGCCTACGCGGAGCGGGCGTCGAGGGGTGACATTGGCTGGGAATCCCGAGTAGACTAAACGCATGGCGCAGTACCAGGATAATTCGGTGAATTCGGGGGCCGTTGAACCTTCGGGGGCGCCGCTCGGCGGCATCGGCACGGGTTGCATCGAGATGGGCCTCGACGGACGGTTTCGCAACATCACCATCAACAATAATCGGACGGCGGCCACGCGAATTCCGGTTTCAGGCGGCGGTTTTCTTGCGGTTCGAGCGGCACAGAAGGGCCGGGTCTATGCGCGGGTGCTGCATCCGCACACGGAGTTGCCGTTCCAGGAGGCGGGGCTGGTCCCACCCTATGTGGCCGCGGACGAACTCTCGTGGCGCGGGCTGTATCCTTGCGCGCACTACTTACTGAA
>DUZM01000035.1 GCA_013349485.1 Candidatus Hydrogenedentota bacterium
ACTTGTCAATTCCGAGCAAGATACGCCGCCGCCCGCCCGCGCTAAAGCGCCTCGGTTGCGCCTGCCAAGCGAAGACAAATCCTGCGCTGTTTCCGTTCCCTGTTGCTCAGTTCAAGCCCCAAACTGCCCGCGCCGACCGCCGTGGGCTTAGGCTGTAGGACGTATGCTGAGAGAATATATACATCATTTCCTATGCAAAGTCAAGTCCATATCGGGCACACATCTATTTGGACCCATGAGGTTCTCGCATCCGCCATCGGCTCAGGCAAGATAGTATGAAGGCAGGCTCTTGGGGGGACTCGTCGGTGCTAGTCGAGCGTCATTTCATGCTGCAGCGATTCGAGGATTTGGCGGGCCTCCAGGTCGTTTGGATCTAATTGCAGTACGTGGGCGAACTCGCCGGCAGCTTCCCGTAAACGGCCCAGCTTTTGCCACGTGTTGCCGAGGTTGAAATGGGCATTGACGTTGTCGGGGTCAATTCGGGCGGCTTCCTGGAAACACTGACACGCTTCGTAAAGTTTGCCTTGAACGGACAGAGCGTTGCCCAAGTTCACGAGGATGCCCGCATTGGCCGGGCACAGCTCGAGCGTTTGTCGGTAACATTCGACCGCTTCGTCGACCCGTCCGAGGGAGAGCAAGGTGTTCGCCAGATTGAACCGCGGCCGGAAATCGTCCGGCGACGTACGGATGGCCCTCTCGAAACAGCGCTCGGCTTCCTCATGCTTCCCCTGTTCCGATAGGAGTAAGCCCAGATTCGTGTTTGCGCCCAAGTGGTACGGCTTTATGCGAATCGCTTCGCGATAGTGCGCCTCGGCCTCGTCCGGTCTTCCCTCGAGATTGCAGAGGTTGCCCAGATTGTAGTGGGCAAGGTGGTTGCCTTTCGTGACGGCTAGGGCGCGTTCGTACAATGTGCGGCTGTCGCGCCAGTACCCAGTCTGCATCCACGCGCACACGGCCAGTACAGAAAGCGACGCCGTCCCGGCGGCCGCCATAGTGCGCCGGGCATGTCGCCAACCGCCGACGAGGTCCGGGACGCCCCAGGCTACGATGACGAACAGGCCGATGAACGGAAGGTATGTGTATCGATCTGCGAATGCCTGTTCGCCCACTTGGACTACGCCGATTACGGGGATCAAGACGCCCAGGTACCAGAACCAGCCTACGGGGAGATAGCCACGCCGGCGGCCGGCCAAGACTGCGCCACTTATGCCGGCCAGCAGCAGGGCCGAGGCGGCCACACGCCACACCGGCAACGTATCTTTCGGATGGGGATAGAACACCGCCAACCCCTTTGGCCAGAAGGCCATCCGCATGTATTCCGTGTATGCGACCGCGGCATTTGCCGCGCGCTCGTCCGCGGGGAACTGCTCCAACGGTTTGATGGCGTTGCCCCGGCGTTGGGCGGCAATTGTGATGCAGCACGCCGCCGCGACAAGCAGGAATAGGGGTATCTTCTCGCCGAGGAGTCTAGCCCAAACCCGGACGACCTGTCGCTTCACCGGAAAAATGAAAGGGGCTCGGCGAAAAGGCCAATAATCCAACAACAAAAGCACAAACGGTAGCGTCACCATCACCGGTTTCGACATCAGGCCCAAAGCAAACAAGAGGACGACCGCTATGTAAGCACGCGCCGTGCGTCTTCGCGCGTACGATGTGTAAGCCAACAATGTAAGCATCCAGAACAGCCCGCTCAAGACGTCTTTCCGCTCCGCTACCCAGGCTACGGACTCGACCCGGAGCGGGTGCACTGCAAACAGGCCGGCGGCGAAGGCGCTTCGCCACGGCGCGCCGCTGGCCCGCTTCAACACCCAAAACAGCAAGGCGGCGTTTGCTGCGTGCAGTATCACGTTGGTTACGAGGTGCCCGGGCGCATGCAGGCCGTAGACAGAGCAATCCAGCATGTGCGACAACCACGTGAGCGGATGCCAATTGGAGAACGAGAACGTCGTAAGAGCCCACAGAATGCCTGGACGGCTTATGCCGCCCTTGACGTCAGGATTCTCATAGACGTATCCCGGATCGTCGTAGGACACAAAATCGTGGTTAAGAACCTGGGCGAAAATGGCGGCCACGCCCGCAACCAAGAGCACAGAGATCAAGACATCCCGAAAGACCTCCCTCTGTGCATTTTCCATGGCCATTCCCTTGAGCCGCCAGATCCATCTCCAGAACTGCAGGATCCTGTTTTACGCTGCGCCTTCAGAGCAACATTAGGCGTGGCTCCATCCATACCACAGGTGCATTCTCGCATAAATGCTATCTCTGGATAAAGACTTTTCATACTCAAATCGTGGGATAGACGGAGGTGCAACACGACAAGGGTCGTAATCCGAGCCCAGCGTCATGACCTTGCTCGATGCACGGCTCGGCTGCGCTCTGAGACAGTCTCGCGGGATGAGCCTGCGGGCAGGCTCTTTATGGGAATTCTGCGTTCCGGGGAACGGGGAAAACTGACAAAATCTTGAAAGGACCCCTGGAAAGTGTTATGTTCTAGGGTCGAGGGCAAGGGAGCGAGGACGCGTATTTGGGCAACGAAGAGGCGGAGAGTGTTCCCCGCGAAATGTAGGGGGCGCGACGGACAGAGAAGACACCCGCGCATGGGTAGGCATGCTGTGCACGAGGTGAACGGCGCAGCGGCGGGCAGCGGGTTCCCGCCGCTATGGCTGGGTGTTTTTCCCCCGCAATAAACGGCGGATGGATCGGGCAAAAGACATGCAAAAGGAAAAGGCGATTGAAGTTGAGGGCACGGTACTTGAAGCGTTGCCGAATGCCGTGTTTCGCGTCAAGCTAAAGAACGACCATCTTATTCTTGCCCACATTTCCGGCAAGATGCGCAAGTACTTTATCCGCATTCTGCCCGGCGACAAAGTAAAGGTCGAGATGTCTCCCTACGACCTCACCAAAGGCCGAATCACCTACCGCTATAAGTAAGCCTATCGAACCTTCCCTGCGCTCGGCTTAGAGCCGGATCTCTCTTCGTCTCTCCCATGGCACGCCTTTGCCATTTAACGCCTCTTGCGTCGTCTATCAGATAGCGGTACGCTTTTGTACAAGGGCAGAAGACGCAACGATGACACGACTATCCCCTGACATCGTCCTGTTAGACAGGTGGCGCTCGCGCAGGGACGCCGAAGCGTTCAACGAGATCGTGTTCCGGTATGGGAACATGGTATATGCGACGTGCAAGCGCATTCTGAAGAGTGAATCCGGTGCGCAAGATGTTACCCAGGAATGTTTTCTCAAACTCGCGCAAAGCCGAACGAAGATACGCGGAAGCCTTCCCGGCTGGCTCCACACCCTTGCGACGCATCGGTCGCTCGATTTCATGAAATCCGAAGCCCGGCGCCGGGAACGGGAACGCAGGTTCTCCCAAGCCGCACAACGCACCTCCGAGATTTCGTGGAGCGACGTTGAATCATACGTAGACGAGGCCATCGAAGAGCTTCCCCCGGGACTTCGTTCTGTCATCCTAGCCTGTTTTCTCGACCATCAGACGCATGAGGAGGCCGCGCGTTCATTGGGCATCTCGCGGCGGACAGTGGGATATCGGGTCAAAAAGGGCATCGAGCAAATCCGAGGAACTCTGAAGAAGCGCGGCATACCCGTTGGAAGCGCGTTTGTGGCGGCAGCGCTCGGCTCGAACTTAGCCGAAGCCGCACCTGCCGCCCTCATGCAGAGCCTTGGCAAAATAGGCATAGCAGGGCTCAGCAGCCCCACGATGACCGTCGCAACCGGGAGCGCTCAGCTAGCGGCAGGCGTTCTGGGAGGGGCATTACTCATGAAAAAGATTGTGGTTTGTGTCGTTGTCGTAATCGTGGCCGGGGGGGCCCTGCTCTTCACCGGCCTCCGCACCTCGCCCGAGCGTGCGGAACTCGCCGCACCGGTGAGCACCGAGCGTGTTGCGCAGACGGAGCTTCCAGGGACGCAGGAGGACTTGGAGATTCAACAGCCACCCGCCGAGGCGTCGTTGCCGGAAACACCCCAAGACGAGGAACCGCCTGATACGTCTGTGACGGACTTCGGCGCGATAACCGGGAGGGTAGTCGATGCGAACGGATGCGGGCTTCCCGGAGCACAAGTGCTTCTCGCGGATCGTCGGGGCCGACAACTCGATTCTGTTTCCTCGGGAGAGGACGGCACGTTCCGGTTTGTCGGCGCAGCGTCGGCGAACATGCTCTATCTTTCTGCCAAGAAAGACGAGCGCTTGAGTTCTCCGCTAGGGCCATTCAACCTAACAACAGACGGACTCAATGATGTGACGATTACGGTGTACCCACCCGGCAGCGTCGCGGGGACCGTCGAGGATACGTCCGGCGCACCATTTGCCGACGTCATCGTAGGCGCTCGTCCGTATCACGATAACACTGAGCGTCATCACCAAACAGACTCATCACCCTCCGACAAACGAGGACGGTTTAAGATCGCGGGGCTTTACCCGGCCAGGTACCGGTTCAGCATTGGTGTCAAACCGCAGGAACGTTCATCTTTCCCAATTGATGCGGCCCCGGTCGACGTGGCGCCGGGCGAGCATGTCAGAGACGTGATCCTAGTGTTGGAGCGGCAGACTGATCTCACTATCTCGGGATATGTGCTCGACGGTCAGGGTCAGCCCGTCGTCGGCGCCGTGGTGATGTGGGTAGGTCCGGGCGCTGCAGGTGACACGAAAACGGACGAGCAAGGTTATTATGAAACCGGCAGTCTTGCCGAAGGCGATTACGATTTATGGGCGGGCGAAGAGGGGTATACCTGGGAGCAGCAACGAGACATCCCTTCCGGCAGCGAAGAGGCCAACTTCGTCATCGAGAAGAAGCTCGCCATCAATGGACGCGTGGTCCAAGCCGACACCGGAGCCGCGGTTGCGTCGTTCGAGGTGGGACATCTCGGAGGCGTCTGGGAAAGTCTAGTAGCCGTCATGAGGTGGCAATACTCTTGGGAGCGCCTTGGGCTACGACAGGTGAAGCACGAAGAAGGCCGATTCCGGATAGAGGACGTCAAACCTGGCGCTGCGACTGTGTTTGCCCGTGCGAAGGGCTTCGCACCTGGCAGGCAGGCGGTCACGTTACTGCCAGGAGAGGCCATAGGCGAACTGGTGATACGACTCGAGCGGGACTCGACCGTCGAGGGCATCGTGCGCGATGTTGCGGGCGCACCAATCCGAGACGCCCAGGTGTTCGTAGGTGTATTGCCGACCATGAGGAACCGCGACGCGCTTGCTGCCGCGCGGACTTCCGCCGACGGAAGCTTTCGTGTTGACGGCCTATCGAGCGCTCCGCAGGAGTTGTTTGCCAGCCACCCGGATTACGCCCCAGGCTGGACGCGGGTCGATCCGGACTCGTCGTCGCACACGCAACGCACCGAGATCGTGCTGTCTGAAGGCGGACGGGTGGAAGGCACGGTCCTGTACGACGGCCAACCGCACGAGCCCCGCGGCCACGCGCTGATCTACTTTGACGAGGACGACGAGTACATGCCGCCAGTGACAATGCGACTTGAGCCGGACGGATCGTATGGTTTTGATCATGTTCCTGCGGGCGAGATCCTCGTTAAAGTGCAGGTCAACCCAGGCACACACACAATGTGGTTCGTCAAGAAATGGGCCTTGGTCGCCAACGGCAAGAGGACACAGGTTCATTTTGATATTGCGTCTGGGAACGCCTCTCTGGAGGGAACCATTCACTTCGTTGGCCCGTCGCCGCCCCAAGCGTGTGTGAAACTGTATATGGACACTGCAGCAGGCGCGACAGAAATGCAAACTAACGTCAGCCTCCCAAGCGGGCACTACGGCGCTGTGAACTTGCCTTCGGGCACGGTTGATATCGAGGTAATCGGTTACGAACCGGGTGGGGGCGGAAGCTGGTGTCTCCACCAGGAAACGTTGGAGATGGGGGACGGCGATGTAATGCAGAAAGACATTACAGTCGAGTCCCCGGAGCGCTGAACCTGAACCCTAAGCGTGGTTGAAGGCGTACTCTTATGGCGCCGTTGTGTCCTGGGAGGGCGCTGCCTCCGTCTGTTTGCGTTCTTGTTTCGGGGCGTCCTTGTACGTGCGCCTGAGGGCGGCGGCGATTTCTGAGCGGGTTGCCACGACGGGTCGCACGGTGAGTTCGGTCTCACGCTCGATGTCTTCGATGGCTATCACATCGAGCGGATTGGCCATGGCGACGACGAGCATGTCTTCTGCCGCGTTGATGGGAATACAGGAATGGTTCCGGGCAAGTTCCGAACTGACGAGCGCAGCGGCCGAGGGATCGATCTTCCGTTCACCGAGCCGCACGAACAGGCTCCCGTGTTGGCACGCCAATGCCTGGGCGACGATCTCCTCGCTCGCGTAGCCTTGATCGACCAATATTTCGCCCAGGGTGCGCTCGGGGGCTCGGCCTTGCTGTTCGCACGCCGCGTCGAACTGCTCCTGCGTGATCACGCCCACGTTCAGCAGCACCTCGCCCATCTGCCTTCTGATGTCTTTCGGGGAACGGCGTTTCCGGATCTTGCTGTCGTCCAGTGAGGCGGGCGGGGCGGCGCTTTGCCGAAGTGCCTTGGCCTCGTCGCGCAACGCTGCCGTTTCCGCGCGGGCTGCTTCGAGATCGCGCAAGGCTTCGGCCAATTGTGCCGCATCCGTGTCTTTGGCCGCGTCCGTCTCGGCCTTCTTGAGTCGTTGCTCGAATGCTGCGGATCGTGCGCGCTCGGCCTCGAGCAGCTTGGCGACGTCGTCGGCCTTGTCGGCGGCAGCGCGCAACGCGTCGATTTGGTCGCGCGCCTTGGCCAGTTCGCCCTGCGCCGTTGCCAATTCAGCGGCCGCTGCGGTGGCTTTTTGCGTTTTAGCGCGAAGCGCCTCGAGTTCGTCGCGCAACGTCGCTTCGCTCGTCGTGAGTTCGGCGAGTCGATCCGTCGCGGCCGTTTCGACCTGCTGGCGCTTCTCGAGTTCTTTTTCGAGTTCTGCTATCCGGCCTTTGGCGGCTTGCGCGGCGTTGCTTTGGTCCGCGTGCATAGTCTCGAACTGGGCAATGCGTTGTGCCGCGGCCTCGGCCTCTTTCGTTCGCTTGTCGAGGGACTTCTCAAGCTGCTCGATGCGTTGCTTGGCCGCCTGTGTTGCGTCCACTTGCTGGGCGAGGCCGGCCTCCAGTTGTGTTGTGCGCTGTTTCTCTTCTTGGGCGGACCCGTCGCGTTCCGCGAGGGCTTGTTCGAGGGCATCGGTGTGCGTGCCAATCGATTTCGCGAACGCGACGCAGGCCTCTTCTTGGGATCCAATGTCGTTTGCGAGGGTCCGTAACAGATCTTGTATTCCCGCAATGTGGTTTGCGAGACCCTCTCGTGCAGCGGCGCCCTGGGTCTCCCACTCACCCAAACGCGCCCGAAGCTTGCTGCAAATCTCGTCCAACGCTCGCTCGCTCATGGTTTCCCCTTACGCGTTGCGTCAAAGTGACTCAGCTCGTCTTTTTGATCGCATTCTAAATGGACTACGCCAAACCGTCAAGGGAAAATGCGTTCATAGCCGCCTCTTTACTTTCGTGCCCCATCATTGAAATATCATGGTGCAGCCGGGCGGCAGCGTGTGCTCGAGTTCTGTCCGGGCTATGTCGCCCATATTCGTCCTTTCGATATGCAGGAATTTCAGCGATTTCAGTTTCTTTATGTGCCTGGCGCTCGGGTTGCCGACACCGGCTTTGACTATCGTCAACGATTCGAGAACAGGAAAGCTTTCGAGTGCCGCCATGCCGGCGTCCGTCACGTTCGTTTCGCGAAGTTCGAGTCCGCGCAGCGAAGTCAGGTTTCTAAGGGTCTCGAGCGTAGGGTCGCGGACGTATCCGCCGCGTAAGACCACCGTGTGGAATGCATCGGATTCCATATCGAGAAGCGGCGCGAGATCGCGGGCGTCACGCCCGGAGACCTCGAGCTTGACGACTTTTCCGGCCTGTATAGCGACGGCGCCGTTGGCTTGGCCGAGTTCTCGCCATTGCAACGGGTTCGCCGTGTGCCAATCCTGAACATAGAGGCGACCAAACGAACGGTCGGTCGGGAACGACATTCTGCGTGCGCCGGGTCGAACATCGGGTTTGGGCTTTGGCGGTTGCTTCACGGTCGGAACTTCTTGCGGCGGCTTCTTGTCGTCGCCAGTCGGAGGCCGTTCGCCGCTGTCCTTGAAGACGTTGAATAGGCTGGCGAATTCGCCCAATCGCCCCTGAGAACCCAAGTACGCTACGTACCCTACGACCGCGAGAAGACAGATGGCTACCGCGGCCGCAAGGGATAAAGGCAGCAACCGTTTCTGCGGCAAGGCGACCGTTCGGGCGCCGCCCGCTTTGGCCAAAGCACTCTCTCTGTCCCGCAGCGCGCGTTTCAGTGCGAGGACTTCCGATTGCGCCTCGGCGAGTTCGCCTGGCTCAATGCCCTGGGCGGCGCGCAATTCCTCGAGTTCTTTGGCCAATCCCTCCGCTTCGGACGAGGCTTGAGTCGCTTTGGACTCGAGTCCGTCGAGTTCCGCGCGCAACGCAGCGATTTGCTTCTCGTGCTCCGCGCTGTCTTGGGCGGCCGTGGCCGCCGCTTGTTCCCGCTCGGCCAAGCTTTCTTTCAACGATTCGAGTTCTGTTCTGGCTTCGTCGAGCGCTTTTGACTTGGCGCTTTCGTTTGCCCGGAGTTGCTCGACCTCGGTAGCAAGGGTCTGCTCGGACGACGATTTCTCATCGGCCTGGGAGCGCAGCGCGGCCAACTCTTCTTGAAGCGCGGCGATTTCTCGCTCGTGTTCTTCACTCGTCTTGGCCGCCTCGGCAGCGGCCCCTTCACGCTCCGCGAGCGTCTGCCTGAGGGATTCGAGTTCGCTTCGCGCTTCGTCGAGGGCCTTGGACTTGGCGCTTTCGTTCGCGCGGAGTTGCTCCACCTCGCCAGCAAGCACCTGCTCCGAGGAAGATGCTTTCTCGGCCTGCTTGTGCAACGCGTCCCGCTCGGCCTGAAGCGCGGCCACCATCTTGTCGGTTTCGGCGCTGTGCTCCTCGGCGGAGGCAACGGCCGATTCCCGCTCGTTGAGCGCCTTCTTGAAAGCGTCGAGTTCCGCCCGGGCCGCTTCCAAGGCCTTGGACTTCTCGGTTTCGTTTGATCGCAGTTGCTCGACTTCGGCGGCGAGCAATTGCTCCGAAGAGGACGCCTCTTTGGCCTGGGCCCGCAACGAATCGAGTTCTTTCTGGAGCGCCGCGCGCTGTTCGACGCTGGCCGTTTTCATCGAGGCCATCGCTTCCTCACGCGCGCGCAACGACTCCTGCAGCGACTCGAGTTCGCTCCGCGCCCGTTGCAGGTTCTCCGATTTCTCGCTCTCATTCGCGCGAAGCTGTTCTACCTCGACGCTCAGTACTTGCTCGGACGACGACGCCTCTTCGGCTTTGCTCTGTAAGGCCGTAAGCTCACGGCGCAGTTCGGCGACGGCGCGTTCACTTTCGGCGCTGCGCCGCTCGGCGGCCGCCACCGCTTTCTCGCGCTCGCCCAGCGCATTTTTGACCGACTCCAATTCGTTCCGGGCGCCCTCGAGGGCTTTGGACTTTTCGCTTTCGTTTGCCCGAAGCCGCTCGAGTTCTTTGCCGAGCGCCTGTTCGGAGGATGAGGCCGTGTCCGCCCGCGCGCGCAACCCGTCCATTTCCTTCCGGAGCGTGGCCAGGGCTTGCTCGGTCTGGGCGCTGCGCTTCTCCGCCGCGGCGAAGGCCTTCTCGCGTTCGCTCAAATCGCCTTTCAGCGACTCGAGTTCGCCGCGCGCGCGCTCGAGCGCCTTGGTTTTCTGGGACTCGTTGGCGCGGAGCCGCTCGAGTTCGCCCGCCAACGCCTGCTCGGACGAAGACGCTTTCTCGGCCTTGCTCTGCAATGCACCAAGCTCTTTGCGCAGTTCAGCGACCGCCCGTTCACTTGCCGCGCTGCGTCGTTCCGCGGCCGCGATGGCCTCTTCGCGGTCGGTGAGCGCGCCCCGCAACGAATCCAACTCGGCACGAGCCCCTGCGAGGGCTTCCGACTTCTTACTTTCGGCGGCGCGGAGTCGCTCGAGTTCCGCCTCGAGCGCCTGTTCGGAGGACGCCGCCTCTTGGGCTTGAGCCTGGGCCGACTCGAGTTGGGCCTGAAGGGCCTCGATCTGTTCTTGAAGTTGGGCCTTCTCGGCGACCTCAGAACGCCTTTCTTCAATAATGGCCTGTACGCCAGTCGCCACGGATTCCTGTGCGGCGAGCAGATCTTGAAACGCCGCCCACCGAGCCGGCTCGAGCAGGCCGCGTAACCCTTCGCAGTCGGCCCGCGCTTGCGCTATCCGCGCCGACAGCGCGTCACAGGCCGACGCCGCATCGTCAATCAGCCCGAGCGCCGCGAGGCTCTGTGCGCGCATGCCCACTGCCAGTATGCTGTTCGGCGCGAGTTGGCTCAGTCCCTGTAGCACATTCAGGGCCTCGATGTAGTTTGCGGCCTCGCACAAAGCGGCCGCTTCTTCGTATACTTGGTTCGCTTCCTTCTGGGTCATTGGGCTCCCCCGTTCCTTAGAACCTCTCGGAATCCTGGCGCGGGCACCATGCCAGAATACCGACACGCTCCGAACCCATTTGTGCTGTACGCCGCGCCGACAAGCCTTCGATCGCTTGTGCACGGCCCAATGTGCATTCCATTGTAGAGTAGCGCGTTGGCTTTGGCAACCCCGCAGCGGCGAGGGTCTACGCTGCAAGAGACTCTTCGCCTTCGTTCGGGATGGCGCAAAAGGCGGTTCTTCTAGCGGAGATAAACGCGAAAGCTTCTGCCCTAACAGAAGACAGCTACGCCGCGAGACGCGCGTCCACGGGAAGCGGGCCGACTTGGTGCGTCCAAAGGACGGTTGGCGTCAACTGCCGTAGACGCTTTTCATGTCTTCGAGCGTGATCGGTTCGTAATCGCGGGCGTGGCCGGCCTGGCCGAATGCCGTCATGCGATCGACATACACTTGCTTCATGGCGTCGCGGCCCGGGCCGAGGTACTTGCGCATGTCGAATTCGCCCGGGTTCTCGGCGAACACCTTCCGGATGGCCCCGGTCATGGCAAGCCGGCTGTCTGTATCGACATTGACCTTTCGGACGCCGTGTTTGATGCCGTCCTGAATCTGCTCGATGGGGATGCCATAGGTATCGGGCATATTGCCGCCGTATTTGTTGATGGTGTCGACGAGTTCCTTGGGTACTGAGCTGGAGCCGTGCATCACCATGTGACAGTTGGGCATCCGCTCATGGATTTGGTGGATCCGCTCCATGGCCAGGGCCGGCGGCAACATCTCGCCCGTCTTGGGATCCTTTCGCCCCGACTTGTAGGCGCCGTGGCTTGTGCCGATGGCCACCGCCAGTGCGTCCAGCCCCGTCTGGGCAACAAAATCCTCGGCTTGGGCCGGGTCGGTCAGATGTTCGGTGACTTCTTCCGTGCTGAGGCCCGCGCCGTGGCCGTCCTCGATGCCGCCGAGGCAGCCGAGTTCGCCCTCGACGGTGACGCCGAGCGGGTGGGCCAACGCCACCACCTGTCTTGTGATTTCAACGTTCTGCTCATACGTGTTGGGCGTCTTGCCGTCCTCGGACAACGAACCGTCCATCATGACCGACGTGAAGCCAAGGTCAATAGCGAGTTTACAGGTTTCGACGCTATTGCCGTGGTCGAGGTGCATGGCGATGGGAATATACGGGCATTCCTCGCATGCAGCTTCCATGAGCTTTCTCAAGTAGATGAGCTTGCTGTACTTGAGCGCGCCTTTGCTCGCCTGAATTATGACGGGGCTATTCGTTTCGTCGGCGGCCTCGACAATAGCCTGGATCTGTTCCATGTTGTTGACGTTGAAGGCGCCAACGCCGTACCCGCCCTTCGCGGCCTCATCGAGAATCTGACGCATCGGAACCAGTGGCATGGTCTCTTGTCTCCTGTACGCGCCCAAGCGCGTTGTCTGAAAGAACTCCCAAGGTGCACGTACGGCGCGCACTACCCCCGGGAAATTGCGCGGATTATACCAACTTGTCCCACGCGGCGCAATCGCGCGGCACAGGACGGCGCGCGACGCAAGCCATCTCCGCCACAAGACGCGGTCGCGCACCGAAAACGCTTGTCTTCGCGGTGGCCCAGAAGTAGACTGAATACGCTCGTGAAAAGTCTGGGAGGCGGTATCTTGCGTGCGAGAGTGGGGTCGGCGATCTTACCGACGTTCCTCATCATCGTCGGATTGATTTTGTGGCAGGTGCTCAGGAGTCGGGCCGCGGACGCGCCCGCCGGTGGGTCTCATCAAACGCCCGGGCCTTCGGACGTGCCCAGGATTCCTCAACCGGTTGCAAAGTACCCCGCAGCACAGGAAGCGTCCACGCCGTCCACG
The DNA here is from genome assembly GCA_013349485.1 of Candidatus Hydrogenedentota bacterium. GTDB lineage: Bacteria > Hydrogenedentota > Hydrogenedentia > Hydrogenedentales > SLHB01 > DUZN01. Next base: position 12,332 of record DUZM01000035.1, read on the forward strand.
GATCGGAGCGCCAAGAATAGGCCGGGCGCGAGTGTATCGGGTTGTGTGCTCGATGACGCCACAGGCAAGCCCGCAGCCGACTGCACAATCCTCTTTATCTCCTTTTCCTTGGATCGCACGCTTCAAGGGGAAGGGGTCACGGATGCCGAGGGACGTTTCGCTATCGGACCCGTGCCCGACGGCTACTATCACCCGCAAGTGCGAGGCCGGAATCTCGTGCTGGTCGGGCAACCGGTTTCCGTCCAGATCCTTGAAGCAAAAGACGTATCCGGCATCGAACTCCGGGTCGGCCCGGGCGCGATCGTAAGCGGGCGCGTGTATGACGCCAGAACGGGGCGTGGCATTTCCGGCGTTGCGGTGACGGCGTCGCCGGACGAATGGTCTTGGGATAGACTGGGGACACTGACGTGCGACGCAACCGACAGTTCGGGACGGTATAGGATCGACGGCCTTGCCCCCGTTGCGCACCGAGTCTGTGCCGTGCCAACCGCCGGCTATGTCGATTCTGACTTCCGCGAGGCGGGCGCCGTTTCGCGTGGGCGGCTATTGGCGCCGTTGCGGCCGGGCCAAGAGGCCGTCGGGATCGATCTCGCGCTCGAGCCGGGCTTAACTGTTTCGGGACGGGTGGTCGACCAACAAGGCCGCCCTGTCCCAGAAGCCCACATCGCCGGGCATGTGCGCAATGTTTGGCACGTGAACGCGCCAAGCGCCCGCACGGATGCGGATGGCGCGTTCTCGTTTGTAACGACGTGCCCGCCGGGCGGCGAACTGATGCTGCAAGCCCATTCGACCGACCTGGTGGGCGAGCCGGAAGGGCCGTTTACAGTCACGTCAACCGGCCTCCGCAATGTCCGCCTCACCGTCTATCCGCCCGCGAGCATCGCGGGAACCGTGGTGGATGCGCGAGGGGACCCGGTGGCGCATGCGAAGCTCCATGCCAACCCCAAACGTCAGGAAGGGCTTTACCACGTCGAAGCCGGCCGCGCAGACGAGGATGGGGCGTTCGAGATCGCCAGCCTGCCAGAAGACACTTACAGTCTGCGGGCAGAACTCATTTCCGGCAGCGACAATCCCACGCTCGAAATTGCGGTGGCGCGCGGCCAACGCAGAACAGGCGTCCGCCTAATCTGCAATGACGGCCCATCGTTCACCATTCGCGGCCGCGTCACGAATACACGCGGCGAACCGATCCACGGCGCCCACGTGACGGCACGACGCGGAGCGGGCGCCTATGACGACCCTCAACGGCAAGACGTGTCGGCATCTGCCCAGACTGGACCAGACGGCGCATACCGTATCCAGGGACTTCCCGACGGACAGTACCGCCTATCCGCGTCGCACATAGATTACCAGGAATCTGAGCGTTGGGTTGAATCCCTCGACGGCGAGGAGGTCGATTTCACACTCGAGAAACTGAAAAGGGGCGTTATCGAAGGGCAGGTGGTTCGCGCAGACAATGCGGCGCCAATAACAGACTTCAGAATCGAGGTCAGAAAACGCTCTACATATTATTATGATGATGATTACGGCCTATGGGTGTATCCGGACGCAATGCAGACGATTACGTCGGGGCGGTTTCACGACGCCGAGGGCCGGTTCCGCTTCGGCCGTGTCCGAACAGGGGCCGTCGAGGTCCACGCAACGGCGGCAGGCTTCACGCCCGGGGTCCAGAAAGTCGACGTCGTGCCCGAGGAAGAGGGGGTCACGGAAGTCCTCATTGCCCTCGAACCCGCCCTAAGGGTTGAAGGCCTTGTGTTAAGCGACTCGGGCGTTCCTCTTTCCGGGGCGCTGATTTTCATCGGGGAGCCGCCGCGAGTAGACCATATCGACCGCCAAAAGGCGCCTGTGGCCGCTTCTCTTCGTGACGGCACGTTTGTGCTTGACTCGTTATCCACAGACCCGCAGGTCATCTCGGGCACGCTACCGCACCACGCTCCCGGTTCCGTCGAGGTCGTTCCGAGCCGGACGCACGTCACGCGGATCGAGATTGTGCTGCAAGAGCTGGGCGCAGTCGAGGGAACCGTTCGCGTTGCGGGGCGGCCTTTTCCGGAAGCGACGGTTGGATGCCCCGGCGCCCGCGAGGCCCATACGCTTCCTAACGGGACGTACCGCATTGCCGATGTGAAGCCCGGCGAAGTCGACGTTGTCGCTTGTGCCCCCGTTCCGACCGCCTCGGGCACGGTGTCTCGTAAGCTCTCGAAGCCGGCGCTGATTGTAGGCGGCCAAACGACGGTAGTTGATTTTGATTTCCGCCCCGAGGCGGGCGTGATCGAGGGCGTCGTGACGCTAGGCGGACATCCGGCACGGAGGGGCCACGTCAGTCTGCATCTCGATACGCCGAGCGGCGTCGAGCGCCGCGGCGCCAACCCCGACGAGGGGTCCGGCGGATACCGATTCGAGGGGCTGCCCGCGGGCGCCGGGACGCTTTGGGTATCCGCGTCGCCCGACGGCGAGACCTTTCTGAGAAGGACCCTTTCCGTTGAACTCGCCTTGGGGCAAAGCCTCCGGCGCGATATCGAATTCGCCGGTACGGGGATCGTGGCCGGCGAGATCGTCGGCGCGTCCCGCGACGCAAATATGCGCATTAGGCTTCTCGCCGGCCATATCTCGCTCGACGGCTACACACCGGAAACCTTCTCCGAGTTCCCGCCGCCGGCCGTCGCGACGACTTCGAAAACGGCCCACGGGTTTTTTCGGCTTACGGCGATTGACGCCGGCGACTACACCGTGGTAGCCCATACGAACGAATGGATCGCCTACCAGTACATCCGAGTCGGCCAAGACGCAGAAACGTTCGTTACACTCGAGGCGCTCTGATGCAGACGCCCTCGACGGACCTGCCGCATGGGGGTGCTTCGTCACTCCCGACCCAACTCACCTGAAGCTTTATTGCCATTCCCACTCACCCGAGAAGGCGGATGTGCTAAGATGAGGGCGCGGAAGAGCGCCCTCGAGCCGAGATTCAACGATGAACATAATTCTGGCAAAGCCGCGGGGATTCTGCGCGGGCGTTGAGCGGGCCATCAAGAGCGTCGAGCAAGCGCTCGAGCGCTACGGCGCGCCCGTCTACGTCCTCAACGACATCGTACACAACGCCGCCGTGGTCCAGACCCTCGCCGACAAAGGGGCGGTTTTCGTGACAAGCCTTCACGATGTGCCGGAAGGGGCGCATCTGTTGTTCAGCGCGCACGGGGTCGGGCCGGATAAATGGGCGATGGCCCTCGAACGCAATCTCGACGTGATCGACGCCACGTGTCCATTGGTCGAGAAAGTCCACCGGGAAGCGCGCCGGTTCGCCGCCGAGGGGTATTCGATCATTCTCATTGGCCAAGCCGAACACGACGAGGTCGTCGGCACCGTTGGCCAGGCGCGGGAGAGCATCAAGGTAGTCTTCACGGAGGAAGACGTTGCTGCGCTGCATCTCGAGGCCGATTCCAAAGTGGCCTACCTCACGCAGACCACGCTGAGCGTCGAGGACAGTCAGCGGATCATCGCCGCGCTCAAACGGAAGTTTCCGGCCATCGAAGGGCCGCCCGCGGACGACATCTGCTACGCGACCCAGAACCGGCAAGCGGCCGTAAATGCGCTGGTCACCGAGGCCGATCTGGTCCTTGTAATTGGGGATGAATCGAGCGCCAACTCGGCCCGGCTCGCGGAGATCTGCCAACACAAGGGCAAACCCAGCCATCTCATCGCTTCCGCCGAAATGATCCGGGATGAATGGCTCGACGGGGTCGAGACGGTCCTGGTCACCTCGGGCGCCTCGGCGCCGGAAGCGCAGGTACAAGGGGTGGTCGAGTACCTCACTTCCCGCGAGCCTTGCGTGGTTACGGAATGTGAGATCGTGCCCGAGGCCGTCCACTTCAAGCTGCCCCGTCCGTTCCCGTAATACTTCACGCCAAGGGCCTATGACTGGGAACTGACAACTGAAGGCTGCCGCGATACCCTTTCGGGGTCTTGGGCGGGCGGGAGTATCTTGACCCGTTCTTGTGTCGACACGCCGCTCAGCACGTCGCGCACGTGCACAACGTAGCTGCCTGGATGTTCGGACAAGGAGAGCGGGATATAGGATTTGCCGACGCCCCCTTCACATACGACGTTCTTGGCGTAGTAAGGGATCGGGTCGCCGTCCGGCTGGTGCAATTCGACATGTAACAGGTGCTTGCCCGGCGAATCGTTGTCCGTTCTCAAGACGTAACCGATCTCGAGTCGGCGGCCGGCATGTACTTCCGGCGGAACCACCAATGCCAGCCCCGTGACTTCGTAGGGCAGACTGGCAAACAGCGCTGCGGCCCCGCGCTCGAGCGTAATGCGCAGGCGGTGCGGCCGCGGGACCCGCTCACCACGCCGGACGTCGTACGTGGGCCTCGTCCGATCGGCCCGCAGCACGAGTCGCGCACGGTCCTTCCCATCGCCCGGGTCGCGCAATAGGGCAAGCAGTGTCGCCT
>DUZM01000036.1 GCA_013349485.1 Candidatus Hydrogenedentota bacterium
CGGGTGGTGCGCGAAGCCCCGCTGGTGTTCGACGGACGCAACGCCACCGCCGGCCTCGAAATCCCCAACACCTGTACGCTTTATAAGCTGTAAACGCGCACATGGCCTCCGACGACGCTGCCAAACCAACCCCGCGCCGCTTGGCGAGGCGTCAGCGGAATCTGCGCAACCGCAGCGCGTTGCCGATGACGCTGACCGAACTCGCGGCCATGGCGATTTCGGCGATTATGGGATGGAGCAGCCCAAGCATCGCAAGCGGAACGGCAACTAGATTGTAGCCAAACGCCCAGAACAGGTTCTGTCTGATCGTTGCAAACGTGGCTTCTGACAGACGAAACGCCGTCACGAGCGTCGAAAGGTCACTTCGCACCAGGACTACGTCCGCGGACTCGATGGCAATGTCCGTGCCGGCGCCAATGGCGATGCCTACGTCGGCCTGGGCCAGGGCCGCCGCGTCGTTGATCCCGTCGCCAACCATTGCCACCGAACCGGCTTCCTGTTGTAGCCGCGCCACGGCATCCCGTTTCCCGTCCGGAAGCACGCCCGCCAATACCCGTCCAATGCCCAGCGATTTCGCAATTGCCTGCGCGGTGCGCTCGTTGTCGCCCGTCAACATGACGACGTCCAGTCCCTGCGCCTTCAGCATACCTACGGCCGCCGTCGAGTCGTCCTTCAGCGTGTCCCCAACCGCAACGTTGCCGACGACGTTGGCGTCGGCGGCAACAAACACCGTGGTTTTCTCGGGAGGCGGTATTCCTAACGGCTGGCCGCCGCTAAAGGAGAGCGTGCCCCCGACCATCCCGCTCGCTGCGCCATGAGGTCCGGTGGGTATGCCGCATTCCCGAAGATAGGCTTCCGTGCCCACGTGGACTGTCTTGCCCTCGACCACGCCTCTTGCGCCCTTGCCGGGAACTGCCTCGAAGTCTTTGACAGGGGGCACGGCGATGCCGTCCGCTTTGGCTCGCGCCAGGATGGCCCGCGCCACGGGATGCTCGCTGGCGTATTCGACGGCGGCGGCAAGACGCAGCACATCCTTGGGCCGTCGGCCGTCCGCCGGGAACACGTCGGTCACCGATGGCTCACCCTTGGTGAGCGTGCCGGTTTTATCGAGGCAAACGGTCTTGATCGACCGCAGCGTTTGTATGGCGGCGCCATTCCGGATGAGGATGCCTTGGCCCGCCCCGATGCCCGTGCCGACCATTAGTGCCGTGGGCGTTGCGAGCCCCATGGCGCACGGACATGCAATGACGAGGACGGAGACAGCGGCAAGCACAGCCAGAGACAGGTCTGACACGCCCGCGACGCGCACCCAAGGCAAGGCCGGGCCGGCCAACTCGGCCACACGGCGCATGGCCACGGGAAACGCCAGCCAAGTCGCGAACGTCACCAACGCCAAGCCCAGCACAATCGGCACGAAAACCCCCGTAGCGCGATCGGCGAACTCCTGCACGGGCACCTTTGCGGTCTGCGCTTCCTGCACGATTCGGACCACACCGGCGAGAAACGTGTCTCGGCCGACCCGCGCCGCCCGCACGCGCAACACGCCCGTCGTATTCACCGTGGCGCCGATGACGTCGTCGCCGGGGCCTTTGTCGACCGGCAACGGCTCGCCGGTGGCCATGGATTCATCTACGGCGCTTTGGCCCGAGATTACTACGCCGTCCGTCGGGATCTTTTCGCCGGGCCGCACCTCGACAACGTCGCCGACCACGACGGATTCGATCGGTACCTCGCGCGTTGAGCCGTCAGCCTGGACAGCCCGGGCGCTTTTTGTGCTGAGTTCGAGCAGGCGCCGGATGGCTCGCGAGGCGCGGCCCCGGGCGCGCGCCTCGAGATGGCGGCCCGTGAGGTGGAACGCCATGATCATTGCGGCCACGGCCGCATAGCTCGCCACAGGCAAGCCCATCATCTGCAACGGCGCCGTCGCGAACGCCGCACCCGAACCGAGCATGATGAGCGTGTCCATGTTCGGGCTGAGCCGCGCCGCCGCCCTAAAGCCCCTTGCAAACGTCGCCGCGCCTGCCGCCGCCAGTACGGGAACCGCAAAGACCGTCTCGACCCAGACGTAGCCGGGAATCGGCACACCCGCCATGTGCAGAATCATCACCACCATGACCGGAACGGTCAAAACCCATGCCAGCAGCGTGCGACGAAACGCCGCACGCACATCCGCCTGGGCGCTGTCCTCCGGCTCCATGGCCTCGCGCCCTGCCCCTACAATCTTGTAGCCGGCGGCATGCACCGCATCCGTGATGGTTTCGAGGCTTTGGGTCGCGGGATCGAACTCGATCGCGGCAACGCGTGTCGCGAAATTAACGCTTGCCGACGCCACGCCCGGCAGCGCCACAAGCGCCCTTTCCACGGTTCGCGCGCACCCGGCGCACGTCATGCCGCCTATAGCCAATTGAGTTCTCATTGTGCCGACTATTATATGCTGCTCCGTACCAAGCCCAACATGAACAGAGCAAGTCCCTATTCCCTGCTTTAGCAACACGCTCGGGTTGTGGACGGCAATACGCGGAATGCGCTGCGATACGTTGCACAGCGCCTGAATAGGGGGCGCGGGACTGCTGCGGGCAACCGCGGGTCCCTCGAGATCCCGTCTCGATCGAAGCGGCTCGAGAAACGCGGCGATCAGGCAGAGGACTTCCGCTACGCCGGTTCAATCTCGAGGTCGTAGGTATACGTATGCTCGTCCTCGCGGGGGCATTGCGTAAGCCATTCGCCTTCGGGCGAGACGATTCCCGACACGGCGTTAACCGGGCCTTTCGGATCCGCGGCGTTTGCCGTGACGATGTACAGTTTACTTTCAAGCGCCCGCAGGGCCAAGTTCGACTCGTGATAAGGCGTGTGAATTCGGGTCGAGCCGGAATGGATGCTGTGGAATATGACTTGGGCGCCCCGTTTGCCCAACTGGTACGTGAGCCGCGGGTCCGGGTAGGGCCCGCAGCCCGGCGTGACCCATAGGTCGTTGCAGATGAGACAGCCGAACGTCAGCGACCCGTGGCGGAACACGCGCAGCTCTTCGCCAGGGCGGCAGAACTCGCGATCTGTGCTGGTAGGCACGAGTTTTTCGTGCGTGCCCAACAACTCGCCTTCGTCCGTGTAGATCCGCGTCTGGATGAAGGTCTCGCCGTCCTCCTTGCACCCGGTGCCCACCAACGCCGTCACGTACGCCAGACGGCACGCCTCGGCAATCTGGCGCCAAGCCCGGCGCGTGGCCCGGTTGTTGAACTTCCCGTGATATCCCGTCAGACTCATTTCAGGGAAAACAATAAAATCACACCCGGAACCTCTGATGTAGTCAAGGACTTTGGGCAAGTTGTCATCGAGTCGTGGCGAAACCGCCATCTGAACGCCCATCACGCGCACCGTCGCCATACGTCTGCCCTCCAAGGGTCGAACCTGCATCGATCCTACCATAGTTGATGCACAACGGCAATCGCCGTCGCCGCAACGCTGTTGCCGCGGCGGATTGCGTCGGGGCAAACCGCCCAGGCGTCTCGTACAACGCCCGATCGTGTACGATAGCCCATCCTGACCCCGGTAAAGCCCCGAAGCGGCGGGCGTCCGCCGCGTTACGGGCTTGAGCCCTGCTTTTCTCCACGAGGCCGAGCCGCCTCAGGTGAATTCTGCCCCGTCACGGTTTGATTGGAATAAACAGGACCGGCGGTGGCTTTACTCATGTTAGAACGGTGTGATAGCTTTAATTGACGAGGTGCAACCCACAATGCCAGAACCATCGCGCCGCAAAGTAAGCGACCCCTATGAGATAGAGCAGTACCTGGAAGTCGGGGGCGCGGCGCTGCTCCACACGGCGCCGCATAAGAAAAACGGGCCCAGGTACAAGACTCGAATCCGCGGTTGGCATCGCGGCGTCTATGTTATGAACGACCTTCCGGCGGCAAACGACCTCGTTATGGTCAAGAACCAGCCTTGCATAGTCCAGTTTGTCGTTAACGGCGAGGCGTGCGGGTTCGACGCGCGGATCGCGTCCTGGGGCAATCGGCTCAATCCCTTTTTCCGCGTCACGTGGCCGCAGCAAATGCAGCTTGTTACCGTGCGCAAACACACCCGAATCGACGTCCGCGCGGCGTGCAGTGTCGTCATCACCGGCGGCGCCGCCATGGACGGTCAACTCCGCGACCTGAGCGCGGGCGGGGTAGGGCTTTGGCTCCCGGAACCCGTTGCCGCGGGCACGGAGCTGACCGCGTCCTTTTCCCTGCCGGACGGCGCCGTGATCAACGGCGTTTCTTGCGTGGTCCGAAGCGCGAAGACAGACGGACAAGGCGCATACCACGGCTGCCAGTTCAGCGAAGTAAGCGACGACGCCAAGGTGGACATCGACTTCTTCATTTCGACCACGCTCGAGCGCACGGGGGCGTGCGAACCGCGCACGCGCCGGGTACTCTTCATTGATGAGAACCCCGGCCAGGCAAACGCGTTGCGCCAGGTGCTCGCCGAGCAAGACGTCGAAGTCGTTACGGCTTCGGGGATCGTTGACGGATTCTTCCGCCTGCGGTTGGCTTCGCCGGGCGTGCTGTTGATCAACCACGACCAGACGGACCTTGCGGGCCTGAGCATTGCAAGAATTGTCAAACAGTCCCGGGGATTCCGACCGCCCCCCGTGATTCTTTACGGCGGCGACCAACCGGACCTGGAGCAGCGCGCGAAGGAAGGCGCCGTCGATCACTATTTCCCCTCGATTGTCATGACCGAGCAGATCGCCGAACGAATACTCAAGTATCTGAGCGAGGAACCGCCACTCGACGCCGACCTCGAGTAACGGCGCCGTTGCAGCGCCGCAAAGGTGTGCCTCGAAGCTCTCTTGCCAAGCCACAATAGACTGGCGCTATTCACCGCGACCAACTGCATTATGTGCATTCAAGTTCCGCCCAAGGACTGCAACCTCGCCCGTTTGAGGGGTTCGCTCTGTTGTGTTAGATTAGGTGGCGGAGATTTGTCCGGCGAGGTATAGGGTGCGCGCACTGCACATTGACGATCTGAGGCCTGGTTTCGTGCTGGGCCAAGCGCTGGTGGACGACCAAGGCCAGGTGCTCCTTCACCAGGGGGTCCGTCTCACCCAGCCCTATATCGAATCGTTGCGGGCCAAAGGATACACGCAACTTTTCATCCAAGATGATGATGACGTCGGCGTGGACATCGAGGAGGACCTGACCCCTGTGGTGCGGGCGCGGGCCACGAGAACCCTTCGGGCCGCCTTCCAAGACGTGGCCAAAGAGCTTGATTCGTTGCGCGGTAAAACGTCCGAAGATATGATTCAGGTCCTTTCATCCGACACCGTGCGGGTCCTGGCGGGGCCGGGAGGTCCCCTGGACCAGATCTACGATCTGGTCAGCCAAATCCTCGATGAGGTGCTTACGCAATCGACATTGGCGGGCTTGACCTCGCTCAAAAGCGCCGATGCCCGGCTTTACGAACACTCGATCGACGTCTGTGTGGTGGCGATGATGATTGCCAACGCCATTCATCTTCCCAACACGCGAATGCGTCAGTTGGCCACGGGATGCCTCCTCCACGACATAGGCATGGTGTTCGTCGATCCGAGACAGAAAGAATCGCGTCGGATTCGAAATCATACGATTCTCGGGTATGAACTCCTGCGCCACAGCGACGAACCCGACATCCTGTCTCCTCACGTCGCGTACGAGCACCACGAGCGCCAGGATGGGACCGGCCTGCCGAGATACCTCGTGGGAAGCAATCGGATACCGCGGATCCGACGCGGGGACTCCCCTGTTCCGTCACTTATCGGGGAGATCGCGGCCGTGGCCAACGCCTATGACAACCTGCTTTCGGGGACGCGGGATAGGGGCCCCGTTGCGCCGGACGTCGCGCTCGGCGAGATTGGCGACCTCGCAGGGGCTCACTTCAACCAGGAGATTGTAACGGCGTTTCGCCGTGTCGTGCCCGTATATCCCAAAGGGACCCGCGTCGTGCTTCACGGCGAACCGTTCAACAACTTCCTTGCCGTCGTCAGTGAAGTTAACCCGTCCGATCTCGCCCGTCCGACCGTTACGTTGGTCCGCGACGGGCGCCGGAAAAGAGTCCGACCGAACGAAGTCAATACGCAGAATTATGCCAACGTAACCCTCCGTATTGTCGGCCTCTGACCCTTCGGGAAGCCGAGCGTACGGTGTCCGCGGGTAGCGGCCTCGTCCGGTCTAGAGTTCCGGGTCCTCTGAGGAGTCGTCTTCCTCGATCATAAGCTCCTGGCCGGCCTCATCCATGACTTCCTGGGAAGCGTAGATTGGACAACCCGCCCGGACTGCCAGTGCGATGCTGTCACTTGCGCGGGAATCGATGCGCAACACTTGACGGACCTCGCCGTTATCGCCTTTCTGTTCGATGTTGAGGTAAGCGAAGAACGTTCGGTCCTCGAGTTTGTATATAGTGACCGATTTGAGTTCGCCGCCCATGCCGGCCAAGAGGTTGCAGATGAGGTCGTGCGTCAACGGTCTCCCCAGTTTCTCCTTCATGTGGCCCAACTGTATGGTTTCGGCCATCTCCCTGGTGGTGAAGATGGGCAAGATACGGTCTTCATGCCGCAGCACAAGAATATGCTGGAGCTGACCGTCCGTGCTGACCCCCAGTAGTTCAAGTTCAACCACGGGATTTTCCTTTCCTGATACCTGGGAACGGCGGAAGCTGTTCAGGCGCTGCCCATGCGCCGGCTGCTGCCGAATTCCTATGAGCTGGCGCGCCCGTCAGGCGATCCCCGTTTGGCTGCGTTGGCGGTTTGTCGCCCGGCCACGATTCACCATAGCATTATACCGCATGAACTGCCCAATTCCACGTCCTTAATCAAGCTGTGCTAATTGACTCAGACGCTTAGGTCGATTTCGTCAGTGGCCGCGCAAGAGACAAATCACCCCCGCGAACGTCAGCAGAGCCAAGGCCGCGATGGTCGTGAGTAGCCCCGCCGCAAACGTTATTGGTTTGTACTCGAACACAATTTCGTGCTTCCCGGCAGGCGTCGCCACGCCGCGAAAAACCCCGTTGACCTTCATTATGGGGCAGGGGGTCCCGTCAAGCAGGGCCGTCCATTCGGGAGCAAACGAGTCGGACAGAACCGTCACGCCTGCGGCCGGCGCCTCGACCCGCACGACGACCCGTTCGGCGGCCGCCGTTTCAATCCCGCACACGGCGTCGCTCCGCGTAAAGACGCTCTCGCGTTCGCCGCGCAAGGCCGCGGGCACTTCGCCCGTCACCACACATTCTTCATTGGGCTTGAAATCAGGGTCGCCCAGCGCATCTATTGCCTCGGCGACATTCCCGACACGCCGGGCTCGGGGAACCCAATACGCCCGGGGAAGGGCGTCGTCATTTACTGCCAGCCGCACATTGTCCTCGACGTTCCGTACCCGGAAGCGCGGGCTTCTGTCGCGCCAGGCGTCCGGATCCAAGGGCGCTTCCGGCTCGGCCAACATCACCCGCGCGGCCATGAGATTCAGCAGCTCGGGTCGAGCCGCGTCGGCGGCCACGGTGCTAACGCCCTGGGCGGCGAAATGCGTCCCGTCCGTCTCGCCCAACTGGCGCCACCACGCGGCCTGGTCCTTCGTGAGCGGCAGGTACGCGCCGCCCACCACGGCCAACGGGGCCACCATGCCCAGGTTTGGATGCAGCCCGATGCTACGCCGACGGCAGGCGATCACGGCGCGCGCATCGAGGGCGTATTCTTCGGCCCGGTTGATGGCCGTTGCGTACTGCTCATAGCATTTGGGCGCGTCCTGGAAGGGATGCCTGTACGCGTTCGCATTGGCGGCCCTCAAGTCAACGAAGAGCAGGAGCGCGATCGCCGTCGTGCAGATGGCCGACAGCCACCGCGATCGAACGATACAGACGGGCACAAGGGCCAGTACGGTGCAGATTACCAGGCCGCGCGCGCTCCAGGCCGTCGCCAAGAACACTGCCGCGGACAATACAAGAACGGTGACGGTCGGCGCCCATACGCTCGCCGGGTTGTGGATCCGTCGCGGCGCCGTCAGGCGATCCATGCCTAATGCCGCGAGCACGGCCATGCACAAGACGGCCGGGGGGAAGAACGCCTCGCGCGGGAAATCCCACGGAAGCGTCCTCGTCGCCAGTAAGCCCGCCAGCCAGCATGCGACGCCGGCCATGAGAAAGAACACCACGTCGCGCTGCCGTTCCTTTCTGAAGAAGGCCGCGGGGATAAAGAGGATCGTGGCGATGCCGATGTAGCCGAGCCGCGGCAGGGTCCCGGGCGACGCGGCAAGAAGTTGCTCGAGCACATCGAGTGAAAGCGACGGGGCTTGGCCCCCGACCTCGAGTGCGAATAGGGCGCGGGTCGGCTGTGCTAATGAGGTGAGCCAAACCGCCGCAGGCGCCCATTGCACGGCGGCGACGCCCAACGCCACGGCCACCGGAATCATCAAACCCAAGCACCGCCGAACGAATCGAGGGGCAGGACGCGACCCGGGCAAGAGGGTCTCGAGCAACAGATACGGCATCGCGAGGCCGAGCATCGAACAGGTCAAGGCCGTCGCGCCGGAAAGAAATAACAAGGCGATGCATAGGCCCAAGACCGCCCCGATCGCCGGGCGGAAGTTGCGGGTGTACTCGCGCACGGCCCAGAGCACGAACGGGGCCCAAGCCAACGCGCTCGCCGCCGCCGGACGCGACATCACCGAGGCAGAAGCCCCGCAGAAGGCGTACGCTACGCCGCCCAGCAGCGACGCGGCGTAGCCGGCGCCCAGGGATCGCACGAAAAGCGCGAGGCCGGCCCCCATGAACACCAGACTGAGGTAGGCATGTAGCGCCAAGGCCTGTTCGGTCGGCCACGCCAAGAACAGCACGTGAAGCGGCTGGAAAAGTCCGACCCTGGGATTCGCCAGAAAGGGCGTACCGCACAGTTGTCTTGGGTTCCAGAGCGGTACGTCGCCGGCGCGCAGTCTGCCAAAACCGTAGTGGAACTCCGGATAAATCCGTTGGTAAAGCTCGATGTTTTCATAGGCCTCGGCGGGGTATCCAGCGCGTATCTCGACCTTGTGCCAATAGACGGGCGCCGCAACGCAAAAAAACGCCGCAATCAAAAACAACGGCGTCAAGGCATACCGTCTCGAGTCTAAGGCAGGACCATGCACCCCAAAAACTCGTCTACGTTTCCACGGCGTTTCTCTTGGATCGGACCACACACGTGGCCCAAGCCCGGCCATCGTAACATCACGCGCGGCGCGGTGTCCATTCACGATAGGCCAGGTTAGCTATTAGCTGTTAGCTGTTAGCTGTCAGCTTTCAGCTATTCGGGTGCGGGACAGTCCACGCGCTCGCTTCGCTCGCTTGGGACAGTCCCTGAATACCCCGAAGACACCCCCAAGCTGTCGCTTGACAAGGGTGCCACCCGGACTGGTCCCCGTGTTCGCGGGGACGCCACGCGTAGACACAGTCCACCTGTGAGAATCGTGCACGGGCACCCCGGCACCCGTGCCCGCATGCGCTGGCGTCCACCCAAACGCCAGGGGCATGCCGATCATGTACCCTACAACGCCGGGGCTCCCGACCATGAGCCCCTACTAATATAGGCACTTTGTTGCCCTTTGGGCGTGGCGCGTCGGCGGCGCCCGGAGCGCTTTTTCGCCGCTTTCGGCATGGTGGTTTTGGGGAACAAGGGGTGTTCGGTTGACTTCTCGGCCGTTCCTGCGCAGAATTCGCTACTTCGGGGGAATTTTGGAGGCCATAAGGAGGAGCAGATTCGAGCGGGGTGGTTGTGTGGATCTTGGGCGCGGCTGAAGCGCTGAGAGACCAGGCGAGACGCCGCGCCGCCGCTTGATCGGTGGTGCCGTCCTTTCGGGCGAGACCTTATAGTTCAAGACCTGGCCCTTATCCCTCTCAGTTTCCGCGCGCGAAGGAACCGAATAGGATGACCATCTGTACGTCGGGGAACTCTTTGCAGATGACGTCGCGTACGATTGCGAGTTCTTTTTTCTTCGCGCGGGGTAGATGGGCTAGGGACTTTTTCATAGTGGGGTGGCTTATTCGGGGTGGTCCGAAGCAGGGCACGACTGAAAGGAGAAGGGGGGAAGGGGGATTTGGCCACGAAGTCACTAAGACGCGAAGGGGCGGAAGAGTAGGAAGAGGAAGAACGAGTTGAGTTTTGACCGCGAAAGGCAACGGAAAGATGCAAAAGGGGAGATTGGCACACAGATGCACGGAGAACACGGAGAGGTGAAGAGTAGGAGTAGGAGTAGGAGTAGGAGTAGGAGCAGGAGTAAGAGTAAGAGCAAGAGGGGCGGAAGTAGGACGGGGGAAACTGTGTTTCGGTTCGAGGGGATTGTATATAATGGTTTCATGGCGAACGCGCGAACAAAGATTCCCGAGGACGCTTGGCGGCGGCACGCGGCGTTGTGTGCGGCCATCGAGCGACACAATCGGTTGTATTATGTCGAGGCCGCGCCGGAAATCACGGATGCCGAGTATGACGCGTTGATGGCCGAGCTTGCGGCGCTCGAGGCTGAGTACCCGGGCCTCGTAACGCCGGAGTCGCCGACGCAGCGCGTAGGCGGGGAGCCGTTGGCGGCGTTCGAGACGATCGCGCACGCCGTGCCCATGCTTTCCATTGATAACACGTATAACGCGGAAGAGTTGCGCGCCTTCGACGAGCGGGTTCGTCGGGGACTGGGCGGCGACCAATCCGACTACGTTGTCGAGTTGAAGATAGACGGGGTGAGCATCTCGATCCATTACGAAGACGGTAGGTACACGCGCGCGGCGACGCGCGGCGACGGCGCCCGGGGGGACAACGTGACGGCAAACGTCCGCACCATCCGTGGATTGCCGCTCCGTCTTGGGGGCACACCGCCAGCGGCGCTCGAGGTGCGGGGCGAAGTCTATATGCGGCGGCAGGAATTGGATCGCCTCAACCAGCTTCGGGAAACGACCGGCGACCCTCCCCTGGCGAACCCGCGCAACGCGACGGCGGGAACGCTCAAACTGCTCGATCCAAAACTGGTGGCAAAACGTCGTCTCGACGTCACGTTTTACGACGCGGCCCCGCTCGAAGGCGTTGAACCGCGGACACACTGGGATGTCCTCGCTCGGTTGCGCGCATATGGCCTACCCACAAGTCCGCACGCCCGGCGCTGCGCAACCGTTGAAGACGTGCTCGATATCTGCAATGAGTGGGAAACGCGGCGCCGGGAACTCGATTTCGAGATCGATGGGATGGTGGTCAAGGTGGACGCGGCGGCACACCGGCGACGGCTCGGCGCCACCTCGAAGTCGCCGCGCTGGGCGATTGCGTACAAATTCCCCGCCGAGGTAGCCCGCACACGAGTAAACACAATCTCGGTTCAGGTCGGGAAAACCGGCACGTTGACTCCCGTGGCGAATATGGACCCCGTTCCGCTTGCAGGCACAGTCGTAAAACGAGCGACGCTGCACAACTTCGACGAATTGGCCCGCAAAGATATTCGCGAGCGGGACGTGGTCGAGATCCAGAAGGCCGGCGAAATCATTCCCCAGGTGCTTCGCTATATCCCCGAGCAACGCCCGCAGGATGCAACGCCTTTTCCCGAACCTATTTCCTGCCCCGTGTGCGACGGCCCGGTGCGAAAGGATCCCGAGGGCGTCTATCTGCGTTGCCTGAACCTGTCGTGTCCCGCCCAGGTGAAAGAGCGGATCGAGCATTTCGCGAGCCGCAGCGCCATGGACATCGAGGGGTTGGGTCCTGCCGTCGTCGAGCAACTGGTCGAGCGCGGGCTCGTGGCCGATCCCGCCGGGCTCTACGACCTCACGCTCGATCAACTGGTCGAACTCGAACGGATGGGGCGAAAGTCTTCCGAGAACCTACTGGCCGCCATAGAAGGCAGCAAGAGACGGCCGCTCAACCGGCTGCTGAATGGGTTGAATATCCGCCATGTTGGAAGCCATGTTGCGGCAGTTCTGGCGACACATTTCCAGTCTATGGACGCCTTGATCGAGGCGTCCGTGGAATCGCTTGAGGCCGTCTTCGAGATCGGCGAGATCGTAGCAAAGAGTGTCCGAGACTTCTTCGACACGGAATCGAACCGGCGGCTTGTCGAGCGGCTCCGGGCGCACGGGCTCGAGATGATGGAGGCAGCGGCCAGCGCAGAGACGGGTGCGCGACCCCTCGAGGGGAAGACGTTTGTCGTGACCGGCACGCTGAAACGGTTCACGCGGGACGGCGTCCACGAGCGCATCAAGGCGCTCGGCGGCCGGCCTACGTCGAGCGTGAGCGCCAAGACGGATTATGTCATTGCGGGAGAAAAAGCCGGGTCGAAACACCGCAAGGCCCTCGAGTTGGGCGTCGCAATCCTCACCGAGGACGACTTCGAGGCGATGGTCGGGGAGGAACAATGACGGATACACGGCTGCCTTGCCCTGGCCGACTTGACGGCGAAACGGGCCGCACGCTGCACGAGAAAGCCGAGGCCCTCGCCGTGCGGCCCGGCGATCGGCTGGTGCTCGAGATGAGCGGGACGGACTCGATGGACGCTCGAGGCGGGGCTTGGGTCGTGGCCGTGGCCGACGCGGTGCGCGCGCGACACGGCGAGTTCGCATACGAAGGCCAGCGGGGCGAAGTCGCGGACTTCATGAACCTTATAGGCCCTGGGCTTGTCGGGGCGCCGAGCACAGCCAAGTCCGAGACGGGCTTCTTCGAGCGCGTCGGCGAGACCGGTCTTGATTGGCTGGGCGAGTTTAACGAGTTCGTGGTCCTGACGGTCGACACTGTCTACTGGACGTTCATCGCGCCGTTCGAGGGTAAAGGATTTCGCTGGGGCCTGTGGGCCGATGAAGTCTACGAGATGGGCGTTCGCGGCGTTCGCATCAATTGCCTTATGAACTTCTTGTTGGGCATGATCATCGCCATGCTTTCGGCGGCGCAGCTCGAGCAGTTCGGCGCAGGCATTCTCGTGGCCGACCTTGTAGTGATCGCGTTCGCCCGGGAACTGGCCGCGGTCATGACGGCGACCGTCGTTGCGGCGCGGACGGGGGCGGCCATCGCCGCGGAACTGGCCACGATGAAGGTCCAGGAAGAGATCGACGCGTTGCGCGGCATGGGCTTAAACGTGGCGCAGTTTCTTGTGGCGCCGAAGGTATTGGCGTTATTGCTAGTGATGCCGTGCCTCGCGGGGTTGGGCATGATTGCCGGGTTGCTGGGCAGCGCGGTGTGGGGCGTCCTTGTCATGGGGCACCCGGCGAGACTCTGGTACAACGAGACCATGGCGGCTGCCGAGATGTCGGATGTGTTTCAGGGCTTTCTAAAGACGCTTGTTTTTGCTGTGATGATCGTGCTGATCGGGTGTCACAACGGGCTTCGGGTGCGGGGCGGCTCGCGCGGGGTCGGGCTGATGACAACCCGCGCCGTCGTCATGGATATCTTCTTCATCATCGTCATCGACATGATTTTTGCAAGTGTATTCTACTACATGCTGGACTGATGAGACACGAAGAGCCACACGACGCGTTTATCGAGGTCAGGGACCTCGTGGCGCACTACGATGAGACGCTCGTGCTGGCCGGGGTGTCTTTCGCGGTTAGACGGGGCGAAGTGTTCGTGATAGTCGGCGGGAGCGGCTGCGGCAAGACGACCTTGCTCAAACACATGACCGGCTTGCTCACACCGACCTCGGGCGCCGTATATTGCAGCGGGCAAAACATAACCGAGATGAATGAGGACGAACTGGCGCGGATGCAGCGCGGCATCGGCATCGCGTTTCAGTCCAGCGGGCTGTTCAACTCGATGACGGTCGGCGACAACGTTGCATTGCCGCTGCGGGAATACGGCGGCGTTGAGGAGCGACTAGTCCAGGCCATCGTACGCCTCAAGCTGAGTCTGGTTGGATTGGCGGGCGCGGAACACATGATGCCCGAGGAGCTGTCGGGCGGCATGCGGAAACGCGCCGGGCTTGCTCGGGCCATCGCCCTCGACCCGCCCGTGGTATACTTCGATGAACCCTCGGCCGGGCTGGACCCTATCATTGCCGCCGGACTGGACGACCTCATCCTTGATTTGCGAGGGCTTTTGGGGATCACGTTTGTCATTGTGACGCACGAGTTGGACTCGATACGAAAAGTGGCCGACCGGTTGCTCATGTTGGATCGGGGAAAGGAAATCTTCCTCGGGACTTTGGCCGAGGCCGAGGCGTGTGACGTGGGGCGGGTGCGCCAGTTTTTCGAGCGCCGGGCCGACGAATTCATCATGCCGCACGGCCCGCGGTAGGTTTCGAACGAAGGGCATGGGTTCATGCATTCAACGCCGGGCGGCGGCGTCGCAACCGAACCGAAAACTAGAAGATAAGGAGGCAAAGCCTTTTGGCGACGCGAGTACAGAAGACCAAGGTCGGCATATTCCTGGTCTGCGCGACCGCAATCCTGGCGATAATGGTTGCGCTCATCTCAGGTTTCGAAGGCGAGAAGACCGACAAGTACTATGTTGAATTCAACGAGTCCGTGCTGGGCTTAAGCGAAGGCGGACTGGTCGAGTACCTGGGGGTGCCCGTGGGGGAAATAAAAGACATCCTCGTGACTGAATCGAAGCGAGCGCAGGTCGAGGTGGCGATCAACCCCGACAAAGTCACCCTCCACGAGGGCGTGCGGGCGCATCTAGCCATCTATAGTCTGGCCATGGGGACGATGTGCATCTCGCTCGAAGGCGGCGACCCGAATGGGGCCAAACTCGCACCCGGCGCCACCATAGAATCCACCCCCTCCACCATCGAGTCGATCGGCAACGAACTCGAGGGTATTCTCGAGGCCCTCAACGTCATCGGCGCGAGGCTCCGTGAAGGTCTCGAAGGTATCGAGAAAGGCGAGTTGATCGCCATCGCACGCAACGCGGGCAAACTCATTACGGAAGGCCGCGAGTTCTTGGCCGCCGCCCGGGCCTCGCTCGACCGCGTGACCGAGCACGTCGAGCCGGGCGTCGAAGGCTTGCACAATTTGATCGATGCTTGGCAGGCGCTGTCGGGCGACACCCACCGGCTGGTCACTAATCTGAACGACTTGGTTGAGAAACTCAAGGATCGGGTCGACGCGCTCGAGGTCGCCGATACCCAGGCCGATTTTCGCAAGGTGCTGCAAAACCTCGATCAGCTGATATCGACCATGCAGAAGACCGCTGGCGCTCTCGATACCGCCACCCAGGCGCTGCTGCACGACGCCGACAACGTCGAGTACACGCTGCGCGACACGCTGAACACGCTGAACGAGGCGCTCGGCGCCATCCGAGACCTGGCCGAGTACCTCAAAGAAGACCCGGCCGCCCTCGTGCGCGGCAAGGGCGAGCCAAAAGGAGATTAATGATGCGGCATATTGCGCTGGCGTTGGCCGTGGTTTTGGCGGGAGGCTGCATCACGTCGTCTTACCAGCCAAGTCGGTACTACACGCTCACGCCCGTTGTTCACGTCGAAATGCGAGAACAGGGCGCAGCATCACTCGGTGTACGGCCCATCGAGCCCGCTCAACCCTACAAGAAACGTCAAATGGTCTATCGCGAGCGCGCGTACGCCTTGGGCTTCGAGCCGCACGACGAATGGGCCGAAGCGCCGAGTGATTTCGTGACCCGGGAACTACTGGACGCCATCGCCGCCACCGGACGGTTCCAGGACGTGGGATATGCGCATGACATGGCGGCACCGGACTTCATCATCACAGGTCAACTCAGGAAGTTCGACCAAGTCCGCTCGAGTGACGCTTGGACGGCGTCCTGCGAGATTCGTCTTGCCTTGCGAGAAGGCGCCGAGCAAACGCTTGTCTGGTCTCACGTATTCTCCGCGCAAGAGCCGCTGAGTGAAAAGAGCCCGAGCGCTTTCGCTGCAGCCATGAGCCAAGCCCTGGCCCGCATAATCGAAGACGCCGCTGGGCAGATTGCCGACATTCCGACGCCGTGAGCGCGGACGAAGCGGGCAGCGGCGGGGAAGTGACGCAGGCACCTGCAAATGCGAGCCCCACCTATGAAAAGAGGTGGCCTGGGCGTCTCGGCCATGATTCAGGGGCTGGGGCTGGAAGCCCGTGCCTGGTGTTTGGCTCTTTCATGAGTATTCGGAGGCATAGAATCACGGGCTGGAAGCCCGTGCCACCGTTGCGCGCTTCCCGCCCGAAGGATTGGGCTACAGTGGTTGCAGGCCGATGCGTCGCTTCAACAGGTCGGCGCTATTCGCCGCGGCCAAGCGGTTCATTTGAGATGATAACCGGCGTACCGATGGGGCATAGGCGAAATACGGTTTCGGCGTCTTCGGGCCGCATCCGGATGCACCCTCGGCTTTTTGCCTGGCCAATCGAGTCTTCTTCATCGGTGGGATGGATGCCGTAACGCGTTGGGCCGCGTCTTGTGCCAAGTCCCATCCAGCGTTTACCCAAAGGATTCGCGGGGTCCCCGGCCTTGACGGTCTTGCCCCGGTTGTACCAGTCCGGGTCGGTGATCTTATTCACGATACGGTACCGTCCTTCGGGGGTCGTGTCGTTCCGGCCCAGTCCGACCGGGAACCGGCGCTTCGCCGCCCCGTCCTGCTTTATGGTTAGGGTGAACGTCCGTTTGTCGACCGCAATCCAGATCCCTTCTGTGGGTCCTTCGAGCGCGGGGTCCTGCTCGATAAGCAAGGCTTCGCGCATCGACTCGGACGCGGCCAATGCGGCGTGGCGATTTCCGTGCACCGCATCGAGGCCAGCCGCTGCTTCGATGGGCGCAGCGGGCACAGGCTGATGCTTTTCGCCTTCCCGTGCGGCTTCAGACGTTGGGTCGCCGCCGTTCTCTCCAAGGGATGTGAC